>CALLPS010000336.1 GCA_938015355.1 uncultured Pleurocapsa sp. | reverse complement strand
ATCAATTTTTTAAATAAAAGTGGGCAATATAGGATATTGGATGTTAAGTTTTCTCCAGTTGAGTACTAATTGAGTACTTACTCATACTTCCGATAAATTTTACCCAGATTTGCTCTCCCCATACACAATCAGAAATGTTCAAAGTAGATGAGTCTCAAGCTTGCTTAGAACAAGCACAAAAAAATTGGCAGTCTCAACAGTGGCAAGAAACGATTCAAGCCTGTGCTGCTGCCCTTGCTTTAAACCAACGTTTAGCCCCTGCTCATAAGTTGATGGGGGACGCTCTACAAAAAACCCATAAAGCAAAAGAAGCGATTGGTTACTACCAACAGGCGATCGCCATTCAGCCTGATTTTGCCGAAGCCTATGCTAACTTGGGCACTCTCTACGCTCAACAACAGCAGTGGCAACAAGCGATCGCTTACTATCAACAGGCACTCAAGATCAATCCCGAATTTACGGCGTTATATCGTCATCTGGAGCGATGTCAATTACAGTTACAAGGTAAGAAGAATAAGACTAAGACGACTCCTGATGTTAACCGCAACCAGATTCTTAATAATTATCTGCATCAAGGGGAAATTCTCCAGCAACAGGGTCATCTGCAAACTGCTCTGGAACAATATATGAAGGCAGCGGAGGTTGCACCAGAGCGAATCGCAACCTATCAAGAGATGATCAAACTCTGCCAGCACTTAGGACGATGGGCAGAAGCAGCACAGTATTGCCGAGTAGTTTTAGAGTTAACTACTAACACCGTAACCCCTCCGATTTCTAAGAGAGAGAGTATTGCACCTAAGGAACCTCAGATTGAAACTTCTAGCTTGATTGTGGGGGAGAAACACTTCAAATTAGGTAGTCTATCGGCTCAGAAACAAGATTGGACTCAAGCGATCGCTCATTATCAACAGGCGATCGCCTCATCTCCTAAGATGGCAAAGGCACATTTAGCTTTAGCTCGTAGTTTGGCAGCTTCGGGAAATCAGGAACAAGCCACGAGCTCTTGGTTACAGGCGATCGCTTTAGAGCAGGAAGTGCTTCCTCCTAGTGAATATGTGACCCTGGGAGATAATTTGGCTAATCAAAGAAAATATGATTCTGCAATTAGTTGTTATCGTCGAGCAATTAAACAACAGCCAGACTTGATTGCGGCTTATCTTGCTTTAGGGAAATTACTGGCAGAATTAGGTCAAGTAAAACCAGGGATTTCTTGCTGTATTCAAGGTCTAAAATATCAACAACATCCTGAACTCTATTTTTGCTTAGGGAATCTCTATCAAGCAACAAATCAATTGTCTCAGGCGGCGATCTGCTACCAAAAAGCAACTCAATACGATGCTAAACATGGGGCAGCTTATCATCAACTGGGAGAAATTTTCAGTGACCAGGAGCAATGGTCAGAAGCCGTGACTGTCTATCGTCAAGCAATTGAGCTAAATTCTGATTTTTCTTGGTCATATAATAATTTAGGTTACGCTCTAATTCAGTTACAGCGCTGGTCAGAAGCCGTTCCCATCTATCAGCAAGCAATTCGACTTAATCCTGACTTTCCTTGGGCTTATTACAATTTAGCAGAAGCTTATGGACAGCTAGAACAATGGGATCAGGCAACGAGTCTCTATCAACAGGCGATCGCCATTAAACACGATTTACCCCAAGCACAGCAAAAGTTAGGGGATGCTCTCTACCATCGCAGTCAAAAGGATCGAGAACAAGCCTTGGCACATTTTTTGCTCGCCATTGGACAAGATCCTGACAATCCTGAAGCCTACCATCGAGCGTTAGCGATTGATAAGCACAACCTATCTCTCTATATCAAGTTGGGAGATATTTTGGCAGATTCGGGACAACCCGATGAGGCAATGGTTATTTATCAGATGGCACGGCAAATCCAGCCGAAAAATAGTGACGTTTTAGACCGGTTACAGCAACTTACAGGAAAAACTGGAAAAACTACTTCTACAACTGCTATCCCCCCCCAATCTTCAACGGAAATAGCGGCATCTCCTTTAGATTTTCAGGCACTAGCCCAAGAATTGCAGCAGATTTTGCCCCACAGTGCCCATCCCGAAGTATCAATTATTATCCCTGTTTATAACCAGTTAAATTACACCCTCCGCTGTCTTAAAGCGATCGCTCTAAATCTGGACAGTAAGACTGAGGTGGAGATTATCTTAGTTAATGATTGCTCAACAGATCAGACTGAGGCGATTTTAACCCCAATTATGGCGGTGAATCTGATTAATAGTGAGTCGAATCAAGGTTTTATCTATTCCTGTAATCAGGGAGCAGCGATCGCTAAAGGTGAATATCTCTATTTCCTCAACAACGATACGGAGATTAAAGCCAACTGTATCGAAAGTCTGGTGACGGTTTTGGCAGAAGACGACCAGGTAGGGGCAGTCGGTTCTAAATTGGTCTATCCCCAAGGCAGTTTACAGGAAGCAGGATGTGTTGTGTGGCAAGATGCTTCAGGATGGAATTATGGTCGGCAAGATAATCCCCATGATCCTCAATATAATTATCTGCGCCCTGTAGACTATTGTTCTGGTGCCAGTCTGATGGTGCGAAGAGAGGTTTTTCAGGAATTGAATGGCTTTGAGGGAGATTTTGCTCCTGCCTACTATGAAGACACCGACCTTTGTTTTGCCATCCGTCATCAACTGGGAATGAAGGTGATGTATCAACCCCAGTCGTCAGTAATTCATTATGAAGGCATAAGTTCGGGAACTTCCACCACCAGCGGGACAAAACAGTATCAGGTAGTGAATCGGGATAAGTTTCGGGAAAAATGGCAAACTGTCCTCGAAGAGAATAATTATTTGCCCAACGCAGGTATTAAAAATGTTTCCTTAGCCAGCAGAAGGCATTCGGGTAATCAGACTATTTTAGTCATTGATAGTTATATGCCCAGTTATGATCGTGAGTCTGGATCACGCAGGTTATTTGAATTACTAAAGATCTTTAAGGCGCTTAATTATCACGTTATTTTTGCGGCGGATAATGGAGTTAGAGAAGAACCCTATGCTTCCTTGTTACAAAATCTCCAGATCGAAACTTTATATACCCAAGAGGGTTACGGCACAACGATTGAAGCACAAATACAGGAAAGATTACCCCTGATTGATTTGGCATGGATTTGTCGTCCTGAATTAAACGAGAAGTATCATTCATTGATTGATCAAAGACCAGAAATTAAGGTTGTCTATGACACCATAGATTTGCATTATTTACGTCTGCAAAGAGCCTGGGAACTATCTTCTGAAAAAAGCTCGGCAATGGCGGTAGAGTGGATTGAAATGCAGTCTAAGGAGTTGAAAATGGCTCATTTAGCTGATTGTACTATTACAGTTACCCCCGTAGAACAAGAGATTCTGAAGAGTCAAGGGGTGAATAATGTGGCAGTAGTTCCTAATATTCATACTTCCTATCATGGGCAACTTCCTAGTTTTGAGTCGCGTTCAGGAATCCTCTTTATTGGTAGTTATAATCATCCCCCCAACATTGATGCAGTACTGTGGCTATGCCAAGAAATTATGCCTTTAGTTTGGCAAACTAACCCCGATATTAAGGTTACTTTGTTGGGGAATAATCCTAATGAGGAAATTAGAGCCTTACAGGGCGATCGCATTACAGTAACAGGATATATTGATGATGTTAGTCCCTATTTTTTGAGTCATAAACTATCAGTTTCTCCCTTAAGATATGGCGCAGGAATGAAAGGAAAAATTGGTCAAAGTTTGGAATATGGTTTACCTATTGTGTCTACTCGTATTGGCACTGAAGGGATGAACTTATCGACCGAGGAGAATATTCTAGAAGCAAATAATACTGTAGAATTTGCTAATCAGATCTTACGTATTTCTCAGGATAAGTTCCTGTGGAATCACTTATCTCTTAATGCCAAAAAAGCGATCGCTGCTTACACTCCTGATGTCATTAAAGAGAAATTACGCCAAATCCTGGAGTCTTGATCCATCATCAGAAATAGGCAATCAGTAATCAAGAAGAGTATCCAGTTTTACAGAGTTACAAATATTTATACTCCTCTAGTTAGTTGACTCTCAAATAAGCCAAAGTCTGATGCTTTGGTATTGAACAACACTAAATATATCTGTTTAACTACTTTTGTGATCAAACAATAACAATTAGTCGATATTACTTAAGAGAAAATATTGGTATATCCGTAATTACACTAATGTCAGTTTTATTTGTCTAGTGTTATTTTGATGTGGAAATCAACTAAAAAATGATTTGCATCAATTTAATTTAATAAATGTGAGTTCGATGAGTGCATAAGTTAATAGTTTTGCTTGGGTAAGAGAGAATCAGGAATCGGGAATCGCCCCTTACTTTGCTTTTCTATTTTGGTAATTTACCTAGTAGTAAAATTCATCTAACCTCATGTTAAATAAAGCAGGAATATTAAATTTATCTGCTCATCAAGATTATTGTTTTCAGTTAATTTTGAGCTCTATTTGGGTTGTTACTTAACTTAAAATTCAACCAAAGTTGATTAAAAGAAGCAATTATCATCAAAGCTTACTGTTGATTTCCTATCTTGTGTACCACAATTTATTTTGATGACTACTAAAGCACAAAAACAGAATAATGAAAATCAGATTGAAGAATTGCATACTCAAGCTGTTGCTAAACACAAACAGAATCAATTAGAAGATGCACTGACTCTTTACTTGAAATCGATTGAGGTGGATCAATTTCAATCTGAATGGGTATATGCAAATGCTATTACAGTAGGAGCCCAAATAGAAAAGTATGATATAGCTAAGAATTTAACTCAACAAGCTAATAAAATACATTTTAATTCGGCTGAAATTTCCCGTGCCTCTGGCATACTTTTTCATAAAATAAATGATATCGATAAAGCAATTGAATGTTATCAAAAATCGATTACTTTAGAACCTGAACAGCCAGAATGGGTTTATGTAAAGTTAATCGAGTTACTAATTCAAGCAGAACTTTATGAGCACGCCCTTAAAATAAAAAATATTGCCAGACAAAAGTTTCCTCAATCGGAAATTATTAATCAGGATTTAAACTTAAATATTTCTCCCAAAAACAATACTTTTTCAAGCCAAGAGCATTCTGTTTATACCGACATTGAAAAAGAACAAATTCTAGCGGTGACGCGATCGCGAGAAGTTCCTCAAAGTATTGAAAATTACGTAGATATCAACATTAGTAGTCTGCGTCGTCAATTAACTGACTCAGCTATTTTTGAACGGCATTTAATACTACTAAACCAAATGCTATGTCATATTAATCAAGGAAAAAAAGAAATGGATGTTGATGCCTTAATAAACTGTTTAGCAGAAATTAAAACTGATATTCATTATTTAAAAACTAAAGTAATTGATCCTCCTGTTGAGGCGGTAGATCCCCAGGAAAAAGACAATGTTAAATTAGATAAAATTATTGGTTTAAATAAACCAATGGTAATTAAATGCGATTTTAGAGAGCGTATTGTTGGTTCTGGTTGGTACGATGCCGAAGAACATGGACGCTGGAGTGGGCCAGGAAGAGTTTCATCGGTAGTCCTTTCTTGCCCAGTGGCAGGAAGTTATAAGTTGGAAATTGTTGTTAGGGGAGAGGCGAAATTAGAATTATTAAAAACATTAAGTATTAATATCAATGATCGCCCTTTAGAAACTGATATTATCCAAAGTCAAAACAATTCTTTTCCCGCAGTTGTAATAGGAGAAATAATTATTGCCCCAGAAGAAGATCAATCTTTTCTGGCGATCGACTTCATTATTAATGAAACCATAATTCCCCTCGAAACTGATTCTAGGTTAATTGGATTACTAATAGAAAAAATTAGTTTAATTCCCTATGATACGGCACTGTCAGGCACTTAATTTACTTGTTGAGATTGACTTAGAGACTTGAGGCATGGGGGACTGGGGTCAGGTTCAATGGTCTATTTCCCAATGTAAAAAGATGCAGTTTAATGTACATCAGTTTACCAATTAAACATATGAATTTTGCCAGTACTGTAACTCAAAAAAAAGTTGTCTTAGCTACTGATGCTGCCTTTTGGTTAGGAAAAATGGGTAGTCATCAGCGTATTTTAGCGATCGCATCAGCCTTAAAAAATTATTGTGATTTGCAAATATTCTTTTTTGGAAGTATCGGTCAGCAAAGAAGGTTAGAAATCAAGGAAGCTGGTTTTGCCAATATGGTAGTCAGTTATAAAGACTTTGATGAACATTTA
The DNA here is from genome assembly GCA_938015355.1 of uncultured Pleurocapsa sp. GTDB lineage: Bacteria > Cyanobacteriota > Cyanobacteriia > Cyanobacteriales > Xenococcaceae > Waterburya. Next base: position 13,981 of record CALLPS010000336.1, on the reverse strand, counting down.
AAACCAGAAGAAGCGGGCTTGCCTAAATTATCTTCTTTTGCGGATATTCAAGGATTAAAAAAGAGAAGATATGACGCATTTTATACAACTTTTGCCCAATATATCTCTATTAGTAAACCAGATGTAGTTCTAATTGAGTATATCTATCTTGCTTATTTACAAGATGCGATACCGAGTAATTGTCTGAAATTAATTGATACTCACGATGTTATGTGTTTTCGGGAATATCGTTTTTATCAACATAAAATGCTCAATGCTATATCCATTTCTGTCTCTTATCAAGAAGAACAATTTGTCCTCAATCATTTTGATGGAGTGATCGCAATTCAAAAATATGAATATGAAATCTTACGTAAAATGCTACCCAATAAAGTATTACTACTCTGTCCTCATTCAGTAACTCATAAAAGCCAATATCAAAAATCCCATGCTATTAAAAATATCGGCTTTATTGGTTCAGATAATGAAGCTAATAGAAGTGGTCTAGATTGGTTTATTAAACAAGTTTGGCCCATAGTCAAACAGCTAAATCTCAACCTGTATATTTTCGGCAAGGTGGGAGATAAATTGCAAAATCTTTGTGACGGTGATCAATCTATTACTAATATGTCGGACAAACTAGATCAAGCTGAAATATATTCCTTAGTAGACTGTATGGTCAATCCTGTATTTGTTGGGGGAGGATTAAAGATTAAAACTCTCGAAGCTTTAGCTTATGCCAAACCGATCATCTCATCTTATGAAGGTAGTGTCGGTATTGATAACCAAGATAAGAATGGCATTATCGTTGCTCATAATCGCCTGGAGTTCATTGAAGGAATTATCAAACTGGTTGTACAACCAAACCTAGCAGCAGAATTAATTCAGCAGGGAAAAAATACGATTGAGGAACAGTTTTCTGCTACTCAATGTTACCAACCTTTACTCGATTTAATTAGTTACTGCTAATCTAGGTTGGCAATCATTATTGTTTATATTTTCCATCTATAATTGTGACGATTTTAGCTTATGCAGACTAACTACAAAGACATAAAATTTACGGGAGATATTTTTAGAGTTAGTTATCGACAAAGACCAACTCAAGATGGAAATATTAAATGGTTATATCATGCTCTAAAAAATCCTTTAAAGTTAGCTAGTTCATTACCCATAGAAACCCATCTATTTTCCAAACAAGATATATCTTTGGTCAGTTCAGGCTATCGCATGATTAATGAAAATATCTCCATGGAGGGATGGCCTAGACTTTTTTATCATGATGATTTTAGCGAAGAATTTCTGCAACAAATTTGGTTAAATTTTAGAAACTCGATCATAATTGCTTTTGAATTACCCGAATTATTAAAATCAGCTCTAGATCGTTTAAATATTCCTTATATAGATATCATTATTCATCCTATTCGATTTCTTGATGATATCGTTTTTGGCATTAGAAGCAATAACCGTGAAATTTCTCAGCTATTACATAGTTATTTAATTCCTGAAGAATCTATTTTAATTCAAGCTGGCATTGTCATGGCATCAATGAATCGTTTAAAACGATTAAAAATTCCAGGTAAAGCAGCACTATTTGCAGGACAAACAACAGATGATAAAGTTCTAATTAATAATGGTAAATTTCATAATGTCAGTGATTTTTTAGATGAGTTGAGCAAGGTTGCTGACTCCTACGATACTCTAATCATCAAATCCCATCCCTATAGCCTTGACCCTTTTGAAGCAATTTCCATCTCTCGTTTATTTAACAACTGTATAACAGTTGCCGATAATTTTTACTATTTAATGTCTCACGACAATATTGAGGCTGTATATAGTATCAGTTCTAGCACTTCAATTGAAGCTCAATACTTAGGGAAGGAAGGTTTTCATTTTGGTAAATATCCTTTTCGATTCACTGAAGACATCAATGAAGGAGAGTTTCAACTAGGCTCTTTCTTTACTGTTGATGATGTGATTTTCTCCGCTGATTTTTGGCGCAAAATTCTGGCTCCATTAGTCACAACAACTCCGCTTACTGGGATAAAACTACCCAAAAAACCCAATAGAATTAGAACTTCATTACGTAGTTTTTGGGGATTTAATTTTGTTGATACTGACATAATCTGCCAACTTTATAATAAATAAAATAACTACCATGTTTGGCGAACAAGCTCTAGATTTATTAATTCAAAAATACAAATTTTCTAAAGTATTAGATATTGGCTTTGGAGGAGGAGAACAAGCAGACTGGTTTCGAGCCAGAAATAAACAAGTAATTACTATTGATTTAAATACTGAGTATGGAGTAAAACCAGATATAATTGCGGATTATAACAATTATGAATTTTCCGATAAATTTGATTTAATTTGGTGTAGTCATGTGTTAGAACATCAACTAAATGTTAATCTTTTTCTACAAAAGATATTACATGATTTAAAGCCCAGAGGAATCTATGCCATTACAGTACCACCGATGAAACCTCAAATAGTTGGTGGTCATGTCACAGTTTGGAATGCAGGACTACTTATCTATAACTTAGTCATGGCTGGCTTTGATTGTAGTAAATGCCATATTAAAAAATATGGTTACAACATTAGTATAGTTGGTCGTAAAAAGAAAGCTAAATTACCTAAAAGATTACGGATGGATCAAGGAGATATTGAAAAGTTAGCTAAATTTTTTCCCCTCCCAGTGCAGCAAGATTTTAATGGGGATTTAGAAGAAGTGAATTGGAGTACTTAAATCTAAAAGAGCTAAAAAACTTTTGAAACTCTAGATTTTTTACTCTAAATTCACGATAGATTGCCTGGTAAAAAGTTAGTACTTTGATCACAACAAAAGTCAATCTTACTTAACTTGTTATTTCTGAATATTATCTCTATACTCTACTTAAAATGTATACCGAACCATCTCAAGCTTCTCCTGCTTCTCATGTATTTCAACTCTTGCAATTAGAAGCTTCTGCTATTAGTAGAACTTCTGAGCAATTAGACCGAGAACAAGCCGAGCAAAGTATCGAGATCTTAAATAGTTGCCAGGGCAAAGTAATTATGACTGGTGTAGGTAAATCGGGAATTGTAGCAAAAAAAATTGCTGCGACTCTTACCAGCATTGGTACCCTTGCCATCTACTTGCATCCTTGCGATGCTCTCCATGGGGACTTTGGGATTGTCACCGCAGAAGATGTGGTGATTATGCTCAGTAATAGTGGGGAAACAGATGAATTATTAACCATGATTCCTCATTTAAAGCTGCGATCTGTACCAATTATTGGCATATTGGGGAATATTCAATCAACTTTGGCTCGTCAAGCCGACACAGTATTAGATGCTTCCGTCGATCGCGAAGCTTGTCCCCTCAATTTAGCCCCAACTACCAGTACTACCGTCGCCTTAGCGATTGGAGATGCTTTAGCCATGACCCTCGTGCAGATGAAAGGCATGACCCCCGAGGACTTTGCCTATAATCATCCTGCGGGAAGACTGGGAAAACGTCTCACCCTGCGGGTAGCAGATTTAATGCATAGTGTTGACTATCCTAAGCTAGCTCCTGAAGCCAACTGGACGGAGGTGGTATGTGCCTTAACTCAGGGCGGTTTTGGTGCCGTCAACGTGGTGGATCAATCAGAATTACTCCTCGGAATTATTACTGATGGAGATTTACGCCGTTGGATGATGAAAACTCAATCAATAGAGTTAGATGGTTTGACAGCCAAAGACATGATGACGAATAGTCCCATCGTAGTCGCCCCCGACAGCCTCGCTTATGATGCTTTGCAACTAATGGAAAAACGTCAGTCACAAATTTCAGTTTTACCCGTTGTCGATCAAGAACAAAAAAGCCTTGGTCTGATTCGTTTACACGATATAGTTAGGAGTGGTTTGTAATGAAAATTTTAGCAGTAATTCCCGCACGGTACGATTCTCAAAGACTAGCGGGCAAAGTCTTGGCTTTAATTGGCAATAAGCCCATGGTGCAGTGGGTCTACGAAGCCGCAATTGGCTCTAAGGTATTTACCAAAGTTGTGGTAGCTACTGATAGTCAACTAGTCGCCGATCGCGTGAAGGCTTTTGGTGGAGAGGTAGAAATGACTAGTTCCCAGCATTCCACAGGTACAGATCGGGTGGCAGAAGTGGCAACTCGCTATCCTGAGTTTTCCGTGGTGGTTAATGTCCAAGGAGATCAACCCTTTGTCACCCCTCGCATGTTAAGCGAATTAGTTACCCCCTACCTCGAAGGAGAATTGCCAGAAATGACGACTTTGGCTTGTCCTCTAGACCATGACACAGGATACAACGACCCTAACTCAGTCAAAGTATTATGTGGACAAAAACAACAGGCGCTTTACTTCTCGCGATCGCCGATTCCTTTTTATCGTAATCCGATAGAAGTTCCTGTATATCACCATTTAGGGCTGTATGCTTTTCGTCAGGATTTCCTGGAAACCTACACCCAACTCCCTGCTACTCCCATTGAACAGTGTGAAGGTTTAGAACAACTGAGAGTGCTCGAACATGGTTATACCATTCGTGTTTGCCAAACTGCCAATGCTGTAGTAGAAGTAAACACTGCCGAAGATTTAGTCAAAGCTCAAGAATTAATTTTGGAGACCAATAGAATATGATTAGAACGAACATCACCGATAATTTGACCATTGGCGATCAGTGTCCCTTGACCTTATTTGGCGGACCCTGCGTCATCGAATCCGAAGAATTTACCCTGAAGATGGCGACAGAAATCAAAAAAGTCTGCGATCGCTTGGGAGTTAACTTTGTCTTCAAATCTTCCTTTGACAAAGCAAATCGCACCTCGATCAATTCTTTTCGTGGCTATCCCATCGAAGAAGGTTTAAAAATCCTACAAAGGGTAAAAGACGAAATTGGAGTGCCCATCGTCACTGATATTCATTTACCGCAGCAAGCGGCGATCGCTGCTGAAGTTGTGGACATCCTGCAAATTCCCGCTTTCTTATGTCGTCAAACCGATCTTCTCTTAGCGGCAGCAGCGACAGGAAAAGCAATCAACGTCAAAAAAGGTCAGTTTCTTGCTCCTTGGGACATGAAAAATGTCGTGACCAAACTAGAATCTAGCGGCAACAATCGGATCATGCTTACCGAGCGGGGTACGAGCTTTGGCTATAACACTTTAGTAGTCGATTTTCGTTCTCTACCTCAAATGCGTGCTTTAGGTTATCCTGTGGTCTTTGATGCTACCCATAGCGTGCAGATGCCTGGAGGACAGGGTAACAAATCTGGAGGACAACGAGAATTTGTGCCTTATCTAGCTCGTGCGGCGGCGGCGATTGGAATTGATGCTCTGTTTATGGAAATTCACGAAGATCCTGATCGAGCGTTGAGTGATGGACCAAACATGATTCCTTTGGCTCAATTAGAAAGAGTCCTCAAAGAAATTTTGACTGTTCATAATACAGTTCAATTTTCTCCTTCTCTTGCTGTAGTTTAAGTCTATTTATCAGTTCAATTACCCTGATGAGGGTCTGAAATTAAATATTGAATCTTTTACTGAGCCAAAAAATTTAGCTTCAGGAACCTCACACGCAATACATAAGGAAATCAGAAAAAATGCCGAAGCCTTTTATTCACTCAAACCTTTCCTGGTCTTCAGAATATACCTATCAAGGTAAGGAAAGTATGATGCTAGCGACTAATTCCCCTAGCGATTCTTTTCTAGCCAGTATAAGTAATAAAATCCCCTTAGGAAATGTTCAAGAAATACGAGCTAAAGTTGGGGTTCATGTCGCCAAAATAATTAATGGGGAATTGTCAGCTCGGTTGAATTTTTTTGATGTTAATAATAAATTAGTCGGTCAACTTAATTGGTTTTCAACCAATAAGACTAATTCTAGATGGCAACCCTATGAAATTTGTAAATCAAGATCAGAAGTACCAGCAACAGCCTGTAGCTATAGCATTTTAGTGGGCTTTCGTTCTAATAAGAATTCTCAGGTTGAAGGAACAGCATATTTTGTCCAACTAGACTATTCCATCGCCGATATCAGCCCCAGGCAGCTCGGAAAAATTGATGCTCAACCAAAAAGCTGTTCTAAACTTATTTTGATAGTTGGACTACAAAAGTCAGGCACATCTTTAATAGCGAGACTATTAAGTCATACCCCAATCGTCTCCAATCCTTTCGGCATTGATCCTGCGGCAGAAGGACATGATTTTTGGGGCAATCCACCCATGGCAAAAAACGACTATCCTGCGGGAAAAATTTATGACCGTAGTAATGGTCGCAATGGTCATGAAATTGATCCAGAAGATGCTACTCCAGAAGTTGCAGAAGTCTTATCTTCAAGATTAGAACAACTAAAGTATTCAACACCAATTATCTTAAATAAAAACCCTCATAACGTGTTGCGTATTCAATGGTTACGGGCTTTATTCCCCCGAGCAGTAATTGTGGGAGTGGTACGTCGCTCAGTTCCTTGTGTTTTCTCTTTAACCAAAAAACTAATGTTTAGATCCTCAAGACAACCTAACTGGAAAGCAGATTGGTGGGGAATGCGAGTTCGAGGTTGGGAAGATTTGATCCGTGAAGATAAAATACTGCAAAATTCATTACTTTGGCAAGCAGCTAATCAAAAGTTGTTAGAAAATAAAGACTGTCTTGACTTTTTAGTTCCCTATCATGATTTGTGCGCCGATCCTAGTTACTGGGTTAATGCTATTCTTGCCAAGGCGTTAAACAATGATTCACTAGATTTATCATTTAATTTCGACTCATTAACCTGTCTTGATGACGAGTATCTTCAAGGAGCAGAATTAACTTCAAATAACGATCAATATAAATCAGAACAAGATTTTAAAGTTTCTCAAGCGAAACAAATAGAATTACCTCCACTAGATGTCAGGCAAATTGAAATGATTCAATCAGTTACTAAGGAACTAGAAATAGCCTTAGAAATTGCTGAACAATCAAAAGTATAAAAGTACTTGATCCATAAATCTCAGTACTAATTTGTTAGTACTAGTAACGGTTGAACTAAACTAATTATCTTTACCAAGAAGACAATGGCGAAAAAGTATATCCTTGCAGATGAATTTCATATTCATCGGAGAAATTTTCCAAGCTTGTTTCAGCATATTGATTCAATCAAGGCAAATTATGAGTTCTTACTCAAAAAAAATGATCCTCTGTATCAAATAATTAATAATCATGGTAAATATGAGGAGATATTTACCGAAAAAAATGTCGACATTTTTGGTGCTTTTTTGCTCTATTACAAAATTTTTAGTCATTTAGAGCAAGAGGATCTATTTGCTTATTCTTTGCACCAAATAAATATCTTTGAAGTTGCTAAATTAGAAACTCTATCCTTGCTAGTAACTCAGGATAACTGGTGTGAAGTTGACATCAAACCAGATAATCACTTTATTTTTGACAAAGCATTTGCTGAAGATCGGCAGACTCTAATCCTTAATATGGCTGCCGCTGCATTCTGGATTACAACCTGGATGTTGAGATTTGAGCAAATTCATTCGGGACACTTTTGTATTGTCTTTTCTGGTTCCTGTACTTATGCGAGAACCTTAATGGAAGTTTGTCGTCGAACTCGCAGCAAATGTCATGTATTGGAATCTACCTTTACAGGAAACGATTATTTTTGCGAAGAATTATACCAACCCATTGCTAATAACTCTAATATTAGATTTCCCTCTTTTCGCCAAAAAGTATTGCAGGAATTTTTAAAAGATCCTGCTTTGATACCAGAAAGAGAAATAATCAAGGCAAAGTCTAAAATAGTTGACATCAAAAATAAAAATGTCACTCAACCTGTTGCATCTTCTTTGCCACAATTCAAGAATAAATCAAGAATCATCTTATTAGCAGCTCAGGTAGTCAATGATTTTTCGATTTTAGTTGGTCATTCTAGTAGCCTCAGTAGTATATATATCTACAAAAATTTGATCAGAGAGATTCTCGAAAAAACTGATTACAATCTGATTATTAAAACTCACCCTTGGGAAAGAAAAAAAGTTAATCTTCAGTCATCTTTTTCTTTTGATAAACTAACCAGTTTTCTGCAATCTTTCCCTCCTGAAATGGCAGAACGAGTACTCTTAGTTGAGCATGAAAATTTATACAATTTGTTTAGTTTATCTGACTATTTCATAACCTTATGCTCTCAATCAGGTTTGGAAGCTGCTTTAGAAGGATTTAAACCGATCATTATTGGTGAGGCTTTTTATAGTAATGCGGGCTTTACGTCAGATTATCCTACTGTTACCGACTTTATTACTGATTTAGTTGAGGATAACTGCCAACCGACAATGAACCTGCATGAATATCGTAACTTTGAGAACTTTGCTTTAGCTCTCTTCCAAGCTCATACCGTATCAATACATAAGTCTGGGGTTAAAGCTCTCAACAAGCGGTTTTCTCCTGCTTACGCCACCATCAAGCAGTCACGTCGTTCTGCTCACGAATTAACAGTTAAACCCAAATGGGTTGAAGCTAGTTAACCAAAAACCAAAAATATTCAGCATCTTCACTAACGGTAGTTTTAAAATGCTAGTCAACTTTGTTATTTCCAAAGATCTTAACAGTGGAATCCTCCGAGATATTTATCAGCGGTATACAGATTATCCCAGTAACGAACTCTCAATTGTTATTTCTGAGCAGCCTATAGAACAAGCCGATATCTATCATTACCACCGCCCTCATTTAGAAACGAAACTGGTCAGCCCTGCCGTGGTTACAGTTCACCACGATCCTGAAGATATAGATGTTTGGCTTGAACCAGCAAAATTTGAAGGTCGTTACCGTGAAGCAGATATGGTTGTCTGCTTAAATTCTTTACAAGTAGATTTTTATAAAAATCAAGGCATTGAACATACTTGTATTATTCCTCATGGTTATGACACCAAAATTTTGTACAATGATGTGCCTAAAACATATCAACCAGAACAGAAACTTAAACTGGGAGTCATTTCCAAAAGATACGATCGCCGTTTTAAAGGAGAAGTGTATCAAGATGAACTGATGTTAAGGCTTGATCCTGAGCGATTTTCCTTTATCTTTGTTGGTGCAGGGAGAACAGAAGATGTCTTAATCGCGAGAAATCTGGGTTTTGAAGCGGAAGTGTTTGAGTTTTTACCATATCGCATGTTTGGTAATTTATATCGCAGTATGGACTTTCTGTTGATGGTTAGTAACTATGAAGGGGGTCCCGCTAACCTGCCTGAAGCGATCGCCTCAGGGACACCAATGCTCTGCACCAAAGTAGGAATGGCTCCAGATATGCTACTCGATGGTGTTAATGGCTTTTTCCTCTCGGGCAACATTGACCAGGACATGAAGATTTTCCATAAAATTGCCCATAACGAACAGGGAATTGTCGAACACTTATTTCAGGGATCTGTTCGAGAACGTACTGCTATTTCTTGGGAACAAGTAATTGAAAAACATCTAGATATGTATCGCAATATTATTGCCAATCGCCAAGCATTAACTACTATTCAGGAGTCAGTACTAGTATGAACTCTATGTATGAAACCTCTAATCTAGAGGAATATCAGACTTTTGTCGAATTTTTGCGCGAGAAGAATCTACTTACTAATGCCATATCAGGTCAAATTAAGGCTGATTTACGTAATTTTAACTTCAAAGATTTAAGTCCTCTCGATCTGATTCATGGTATTGGTCAAAGTAACTTTGATCCTGAACCAAGCCCATTGTCCTCTGAAAATTTCACTGACAAAAATTTTATTGGCAATGGCAAATTTACTCACTGGAAAGATGGAGATACGCTGTTATACGAAGGTGGCTCTACAGCTTATTTTGCCGATCATTGGTTTGGTCGTCGCGGTAAATTTGCTCATAACTTGATTGTTAGCAAAGTAAACTCTGACGAAGGCGATAGTACTGCAATGCGATTATCGCGAGTTGAAGGGGATGAAAATGTTGGTGAAATTGGTATTGCCCAATTAATTGATTCGTCTGAAGTCATTAATTTGGCGGGCAAAACTGTCATGTTGGCAGCAAAAGTTAGAGCTGGTTCAGGATATTCGGCGATCACCAAGCAATTAACTATGACCTTATTTTGTTCCAATAACAGTAATCCAACCAGACTAAATCCGTTTACTTTGGGGAAGGATTCTCAGGTTATGGCGATGAAAAATATTGATTTATCCCAAAATTGGGTAAATTGTGTTATTTATGGACAGATTCCCGAAACAACTAAAAAAGCGATGGTTTCTTTTCGCACTGAAGAAATTAGCAGTAAATCGGCAAGTGCAGAAGATTATTTTGAGATTATGGATGTTGAACTAAGAGTTGAAACCTCTTCATAAATCACGTTCATAACTATTTATTCAGGTTATAGACCATAATCCGTGCAATTTACCGAGGAATAAAATAATATGGCTAACGTAAAACAATTAGACAGAAGCAAGGCACAAGGTCAATATCGCACTACCGAGACAAACTACAACAAATTATCAAATTATATTAAATATCGATATGATCAAGCCGTTTATTACTTACCAGAAAATGCCAAGGTTTATGAACTAGGTGCGGGCATTGGCGTAGGTCTAGCTCATTTAGCAACAATGCGTCCCGATCTAGATTTTATCGGTTTTGAGCTTTCTCTCGATGCGATCGAATACGGGAATAGCTATTTTTCTGATATAAAAAATTTAAAGCTAGTCCATACTCCAGATCTGGAAAGTGTTGATCAGAATATGGCTCCCAATAGTTTTTTAATTGCTTATGAGGTGTTGGAGCATTTAGATGATGAGATGCTTAATTTTTTCAAGCAAAAAATAATGTCCAACGTCAGTAAGGCAGTATTTTCATTCCCTTATGATCAGCAGAATATCGAAGGGACAGAGCATTTACAAAGCTTTACTATCTATGATGTTTTTGAAATATTTCCTGGTTTTGAAACTATCTTTATGAGAAAAGGAAGTATCAAATTTATGGGTCATTGGGTTCGTCGAGACAGAGGAGAAATTTTAAGAAAAATCGGCATTCGTGGGGAAGAAAAAGCAATTTTGAGATATGCCAATTACAAATTGTAAATAGTAGACATTTGATAGTGTAATGATCAGAATTTATACTCTCCCTATTGGCAATACTTTAAATGTGATTTAGCTTTAATAGCTGATAATTTTTATTCCCATCCCAATATGATTAATATTTCGGAAACTGAACTGCAATCCCGTCTGAGTCAAGTAAAACTTTTGGCTTTAGATGTAGATGGAGTCTTAACTGATGGTGGACTTTATTACACTGAAAGTGGAGAAGAATTAAAAAAATTTAATGTCAAAGATGGCATGGGTATTAAATTACTAATGCGTTCAGGTATTGAGGTGGCAATTATCAGCGCTAATTCTTCGGCTGCAACTACCTATCGTGCCAAAAAATTGGGTATGAAACATTGTTATATTGGCATCGAAGATAAATTACCTGTTCTTAATGATTTGTGCGATCGCCTGAATCTATCTCTGGAACAAGTCGCTTACGTCGGAGACGACATTACGGATATTCCTATCTTACAAGCTATTGGTTGTCCGATGACGGTAGCAGATGCGATCGCCGAAAACTTTAAACATGTGATCTATGTCACTAAAATGAGTGGTGGCAAAGGTGCTATTCGGGAAGTATGTCACTTAATATTAGATAATATTAGAAGCTCCTAAGTAATTAATCAGAACATACTAAATAATTAATTTAGCTGATAAAGTATGTTTTTGATATTCCTTAATAGTGCAAAATAGAGTTTTTTACTGTAGCATTGAGAACCAAATCATCTGCCTTGATATATCGATTACCCACGTATGAATATCAAACAATTATTACAACCATACCAAAGTACGACGCAAAATTTTATTGAAAATAGTAATTTTCTTAGTTGGTCTCAGGGAGATATTATTAAATATAATGGTGGAGAACCGATATTTTTTGCCGATCATTGGTTTGGTCGCCGAGGTAGTTTTAATTCAGGATTAGTTGTTAGTAAACAAGTTTTAGTCGGAACTAATAATCATTTTATGCGTGTTGCCAGGGAAGTAGGCAACAAAAATTCTTCTGAGATGGGAGTAGCCCAGATAGTACCTCTCTCCAATAAATGTAACTTGGCGGAAAAAACCATTTCTTTGTCCATGAATTTGAGGGCAGGAGCTAATTACTCTAATCCGAATCAACAGGTTTTTGTTTACGTCCTAGCCTCTAATGATGAAGTAACTAAAGAATTAAACCCATTTACTTTAGGCAATAAATCTCAAACTATTGGGCTACTAAAAGCCACTCTAAAACGAGAGTTTGCTCATTTTTCCTTAATTGTAAAAGTCCCTGCTGATGCGCAACAGATAATGCTGGTGTTACGCACATTAGAACTTTCGGATTCTGCCCCCGCTACTGAAGATGACTTCTTTGACTTAATGAATGTTAGTTTGACTGTAATTAATGATTTGCCCCCTAGCGCCCCATCAGATAATTCAATTCCGATCATTCATGTAGCTAGCATGGCAAGAAGTGGAGAAACTGTATTCCTACGCAGTCTTAATGCCCACCCTCAGATTTACAATTTAGTTAATTTAAAAGAAAAAGATAATGAGGCGGAAACTCAACTGTTTAGATTTTTACAACATTATGAGTTTAAGCAAATAGACCGCGCTCATCCCTTAACGGAAAATCTTAAACTAAAACCCAATCAAACTCTTCTTGTCAAACAAGGAGTTTGGGAACATAAATATCCTTTTAACGGTATTGTTTTAGTGCGTAATCCTGTTTCAGTCTACGCTAGCATGATTTCTTACAACGCTTCTTCTCCAGAGGAATTTCAAGCGAGAAAAAAAGCTTTAACTCGCAATTGTAAGCGTTGGTTAAGAGATATTGATAATCAATTGCTCGATTCCTTTGATTCTCTTAACGTTATCGAACAATTTTGTGCTTTTTATAATCGTCGGATGTATCCTCTATCTCAATTAGGCTTACCGATAGTTCACTATGAGGAATTCTGTCTGAGACCCGAACCATATCTAAAAAAAGTATTATCTTCTTTGTCCCTTAATTATGAAGAGTCAGTAACCCAGTCTCATCTAAATTACTCAGCTATGGCAACTGGTCATGGATTAATTCAACTTGCTGAACCAATTAATCCTAAATCTTTAAATAAATGGCAAAAATATATCTCGGAAGACGAATTTAACGTAATCGCAGCTTTGACCTATAATACTTGGAATGCTTTTGGCTATAAGCTTGGTTGGCCAAATATATCAGTATTAAAAGAAGCTTTATTGGCATAAGGTGAATTAGGTTAACTAGGTGAAAAGGAGAGGATCAATCTCTCCTTAAGGTGAGATTTCCATATCCCTGAACTTTTAACTCTCTTTCGTAAGAAGTCCCTCATTTTAATGACGGTGCGATTCGTTATCAAGGGCATGGTTCATAACCATAAATTAGCTAAAGCTATTTCTGACTGTAGTTGGAGTAAATTTGTCAACTTCTTAGATTATAAGTTGTCCCAATCAGGAAAACTTTTAGTTGAGATTGATAGATTTTTTCCGAGTTCTAATATGCGAAGCGGTATCCTTTAGGAAGCTTGCTCTAAGTGTCACTATCAGATCGATAAATTGTCTTTAGATGTTCGCAACTGGGTCTGTCCTAATTGCCAAACACATCATGATCGAGACGAAAATGCAGCGATCAACATTAGAGCCGAAGGAATCAGAATACTACAAACATCTTGTTTAGACTAGCGATGCTGCCAAAGGAGGGAATGTAAGACCGAAGCTAGGTCGTGTATCTAGATTAGGCGATTCCCTATGAATTTGGAAGCTCGCGATTTATCGCGGGTAGTTCACCCAACGATTGAGCTGATGAGAAATTCGTTGGGTTATGGAAGGGGCAGGAATCTTATTTTCTCCTTGTTCCCACTGTGCCACAATTTGTCTACCGAGGGGAGTTAAACGAAAGCTATCAGTTAAGCCTTGCCCATCTACCTCTCTCCGTAGCAAGCCAACATTAATTAAC
>CALLPS010000335.1 GCA_938015355.1 uncultured Pleurocapsa sp. | reverse complement strand
TGCCTTAAGTATGCAGGTTTTCGCTATTTTGTTTACTGATTTTTAGGAAGTTAACAGTAAGATAAGACTAATATGGCGGTTCTCGTATTAATGAGATACACATTGGTGGAGCCAGGGAATAGGGAATAGGGAATAGGGAATAGGGAATAGGGAATAGGGAATAGGGAATAGGGAATAGGGAATAGGGAATAGGGAATAGGGAATGGGGGTTTTCAGATTTTTGATTAAGTTTATATTTGTACCTCACTTATTTGAGAACCGCTATATTAAACCGTATCTAATTTGAAACCTGTAGTTTTTCAGTTAACTGCTCGTAAATAGCAAGTAGTAAGTAAAGCCGTACAAAGTTAGATTAGGACAAAGTTTAGCTATCTGCTCGTAAGGATAAAGGATAAAGGATAAAGGATAAATTTACACTCTCAAGCTGAATGTCCTAAGCTAAATCCGTAATGCTATAAGAAGTAACAAGTAGCAAGTAGCAAGTAACAAGTAGCAGATAGCCCTAAAGGATTTCCTAATAGAGACTATATTTACGCCCATATCTACTAGTTAATTTTAATCCAGCTTAAAAATTTCTCAACATATTATTGAACATGAACTAATAAATTAATCTCAATGAGATTAAGTGGGATTAACAAAATATATTTTACTAAGTATTTTAAGACTTTGGTAATTAGGTTACAGAATAATTGATTGATTATCATTAACATCGATCTTGTTCATAGTTAAAGACTGTATCTTACTATCTATCTGACCTTAGTAAAGTATCTAAATGTTCTGGGTATCTATAAGGTTATGTTTGGGCAAAGGTAAATCCGTGCATGATAAAGCTCTGCATAAAGTTAAAGAAAAAACTGTCCCTTACTTCTCCAAAAAACGATATATAGCAAGCTACTGAGTAATAATAGCTCAGGAATATTAATTATAGATGAGATACTTAGAAATCTTTTTCAAATTAATTCCAGATAATCACTTTTTATAGTTTTTCTATAGAAATTATTCTAAATTACTTTTCAATCTTTAGATTAATTTAAGATTTGTTTTTATGTTTTCAAGTAGGTTTTAATATCATCTTAAATCCTTAATCAAGAATCTATTAAAAGCTTATTTTTTCAGAAAAAACTTATTAGTTAATTTCCTAATTTCTTGTGTACAAATAAGTATAAATACAGATAGACTCTGGACAGTTGCAAGTATAAAAGCTGTAGAGGTGAGATGGCAGTTTGCCACCAAGGTTTTAATCATTCAAATGTTTTACTAGCCTCTGCAATTTAATGTATAAGCCTTTTAATATCATTTGGAAAATTATTGTTTTCCTCAAAATTTAGGAAATAACCATGAGAAAACTAGTATTTGCGAGTTTAGGAGCCTTGGTTTTTGCTTCTTCAACTTTTTATTTAGCATCTTCAGTTTCGGCTAGCGAGGTAATTGCAGTGCGTAAAAGTTCAAGGATCACTCCCTATAACCTAGTCAGTCGAGGGTATCAGGGGGCATTTAAGTCCCAGGGAATACCGTCTGCCAGTGTTTTTCTTCGTAAAGCGCAATCGGGCAAATTATCGGCGGTGGAATTAATCCAAGCGGGAATTACTTCAGGAAGACTTTCTGAAAGTGCGATTGATGATCTTTCATATGTGCAAGCCGTCAACAATGTGTTAACACGCATGGTTCGAAACTGATATTACCCATCCTTACCGACCTTATGGTCAAGAGTCACAGATTACTCCGTCGGTTCTACATGGACAGAAAACTCGACGGTAGCCACGGGCTGCTGTGACCGTTAGTGAATCTAATTCACTGGTTTGTATTAATTTTTAGGAGACACTAAATGAGTCGCGTACAAACTTTAGAAAAATTCGATCAATCTGTATGGCTGGATTACATTCGACGTAGTTCAATCGTCAGTAAAGAATTAGAACGTTTAATTAGCGAAGATGGTCTTAAAGGTGTAACCTCGAACCCTGCCATTTTTGAAAAAGCAATTGGAGGCAGTACCGATTACGATACGGCTATTCGATCGCTGGAGCAAGATCAAGATCGTGATGCCATGTCTTTATATGAGCAATTAGCGATCGAAGATATTAAAGCAACAGCAGATATTTTAAAGCCAATTTATGAAAAAACTAACCGCCGAGATGGTTACGTTAGCTTAGAAGTCTCACCATATCTAGCCAATGATACGGAGCGGACAATTTTAGAAGCGCGCCGTCTCTGGCAAGCGGTAGACAAAGAAAACCTGATGGTTAAGGTTCCCGCTACGGTTGCAGGAATTCCTGCGATTAAGCAATTAATCAGTGAAGGAATCAATATTAACGTAACTTTGCTGTTCGATCGCAAGTATTACGAAGCAGTAGCCGAGGCATATATTAGTGGGCTAGAAGCATTTGTAGAATCTGGTGGAGATCCTTCTCGTGTTGCCAGTGTTGCCAGCTTCTTCATTAGTCGTATTGACAGTAAGGTTGATAGTTTAATTGAAGCCAAGTTAAAGCAAACTAACGATCCGAGTAAAACTGAGATGCTGAAAGGTTTACTCGGTAAAATTGCGATCGCCAATGCGAAAGTCACTTACAAAGGCAGTCAAGAGCTTTATCAAAGTGAACGTTGGGCAACCTTGGCTCTTAGAGGGGCGCAACCGCAACGTCTATTATGGGCTAGTACAGGCACTAAAAATCCCCAGTACAGTGATGTCTTATATGTTGAAGAACTAATTGGATCTAATACTGTTAATACAGTTCCCCCTGCGACTCTAACTAACTTCCGCGAGCATGGTAACTCCCGCTCTAGTTTGACAGAAAATATAGCAGAAGCAGAGTCAACTATTGCTAATTTAGAGAACGTTGGTATTTCTTTAACAGAAGTAACGGATGGTCTTCTTAATCAAGCGGTAAATTCATTTTCCGAAGCCTTCGACAAGTTACTCAGTACCGTAGAAAAGAAACGGGAAGTGGTTTTAGGTGAAGAACTTGATAAATTATCTTACAAATTGCCTGGAGATCTGGAGCAAAAAGTAGAAACTTCTCTCAAAGATTGGCGGGAAGAAGGTAAGATTCGTCGTCTTTGGGATCGAGATGCTTCTCTCTGGACTAATGAAGACGAAAATCACTGGTTAAGCTGGCTCTGTACTACAGAAGATCAGTTAGGACATATTGAAAGTCTCCAACAGCTAGCCACAGAAGTTAAGCAAGAATTTGAATACATCTTACTATTAGGTATGGGTGGTTCTTCCCTCTGTCCTGAAGTAATGAAGATGACCTTCGGTAAAGTTGCTAATTTTCCTGAACTGTTAATTCTTGATTCTACGGATTCTGCTCAAATTAAGTCGGTTGAAGCCAAAATAGACCTCGCGAAAACTTTGTTTATTGTTTCTAGTAAGTCTGGTAGCACTCTAGAACCTAATATATTCAAACAATACTTCTTTGAACGTCTTAGTGAAGTTGTGGGTGCAGAAGCTGCGGGACAACAGTTCATTGCTGTTACCGATCCAGGTTCTAAACTACAAAAAGTAGCAGAAAAAGACAATTTTAGGCATATTTTCTTTGGTTTCCCCAGTATTGGTGGACGTTACTCCGCTTTATCCAACTTTGGTATGGTTCCCGCCGCCGCTATGGGGGTTGATATGGCGAAATTCTTGGATATTACCGAGGAAATGGTTCATTCCTGTGCTCCTTCCGTACCCGCAGAAGAAAATCCAGGAGTAGTTCTCGGAACTCTACTGGGAGTATTAGCCAATGAAGGACGAGATAAAGTTACTTTAGTCACTTCCCCTGGTATTGGTGATATGGGTGCTTGGTTAGAGCAGTTACTAGCAGAATCTACTGGTAAAGAAGGGAAAGGATTAATTCCTGTGGATCTCGAACCATTGGGCGAACCTGAAGTGTATGGTGCAGATCGCTTATTTGTCTATCTACGATTAACTTCCGCTCCCGATCCTGTCCAGGATGCAGCGATGGAAAAACTAACAGCAGCAGGACATCCTACTGTGTGTATTGCCGTTAGAGATCGCTATCATATCGGACAAGAGTTCTTCCGTTGGGAAGTAGCCACAGCAGTAGCTGGTTCAATTATTGGCATCAATGCTTTCAATCAACCTGATGTTGAAGCGAGTAAGATTGTTACCAAAGAATTAACCTCCGAATACGAACAAACTGGAGCCTTACCTTCTGAGTCACCAATGTTCAGGGAGTCGGAAATTCAATTATTTACTGATGACAAGAATGCCGCTTACTTAACTGAAGAAGTTGGCAGTGCAGCAGATTTAGGGCAGTATTTACAGGCTCATGTCGGTCGATTAGGAGCAGGAGACTATTTTGCTCTGTTAGCCTACATGGAAATGAACCAGCCCCACCAAGAAATACTACAGGAAATTCGCCAATCAATTCGCGATCGCTATCAGGTGGCAACTTGTTTGGGATTTGGCCCTCGCTTCCTACATTCCACTGGTCAGGCTTACAAAGGTGGTCCTAATTCGGGTGTATTTCTCCAAATTACCTGTGATGATGCGATCGATCTACCAGTACCTCAACAAAAATATAGTTTTGGGGTTGTTAAAGCTGCCCAAGCACGAGGAGATTTCCAAGTACTAGTTGACCGCGAGCGTCGCGCTTTGCGAGTTCATCTTGGTGGCAATCTTGAAGCTGGACTGAAAAAGTTACAACAAGCAATGAAACAGGTTTAAGTATCTAACATTGTTGAACTGAGACAAAAATACAAGATGCATCGAGTTAACTTGATGCATCTATCAATCATCAGTTGCTCTTGGTTGATCATAACAAGTGCATAAATTCAAATTCAGGAAAAATCATGGAAATTGGCGTTATCGGCTTAGGTCGTATGGGAGCCAATATCGTAAGACGCTTGATTAGGCACCAACATCAATGTGTTGTTTATAATCGAACTCCCGATAAGGTTGAATTACTAGAATCCGAAGGTGCATTTGGTGCCACCGACATTATCGATATGGTAACGAAATTACCGAAACCAGCTGTAGTCTGGGTAATGGTCACCCCAGGATCAGCAACGGAACAGACCATTAATGAGTTAGCTCAAGTAATGGAAGCTGGAGATATTATTATCGATGGTGGCAATAGTTACTATAAAGATGATGTGCGTCGTGCTAAATCCCTAAAAGAAAAAGGCATACATTATGTAGATGTCGGCATCAGTGGCGGAGTCTGGAGCTTGGAAAAAGGCTACTGCATGGTGATTGGTGGCGAAACTGAAGTTGTGCAATATATCGACCCCATCCTGAACACTCTAGCCCCAGGGGTTGGTAACATGCCGAAAACTCCCAGACAGAAGAACCAGGGAGAAACTTCTAAATCAGGATATTTACATTGTGGTGCTGCTGGTGCAGGACATTTCGTCAAAATGGTGCATAGCGGTGTGGAATCTCCCTTGATGCGGTTTTCTGCTGAAGGTTTTGATATTCTCAACCATGCAATTTCTCAAGAACTAGCGGCAGAATCTCTCTATGACCTAAACATTGCCGACATTGCCGACATTGCCGAAGTTTGGCAGTGGGGAAGTGAGATCGGTTCTTGGGTGCTAGATTCACCTGCGATCGCATTGCAAGAAAACCCCACTCAGTAGAAAAAAAATAAGTTACCCTAGCTAACTTCCTGTCACCTAGGGTAAGACTTCGCTGATCAAGACAATTACACGTTCCTTTTTAAACCCCGTCTATATAGAAAGTTAAAAAAGTTATGGTATTTACCGAAAACAGAAAAACCATTGCCAAGAAGTCCGTTCGTCAAGCAGATCCTTGCGTCATCGTTATTTTTGGTGCGTCAGGAGATTTAACCAAGCGCAAGTTAATCCCTGCTCTGTATAATTTGGCAAGTAATAATCTGCTACCAGATGAGTTTGCCGTAGTAGGAGTAGCTCGCCATGGACAAAGTTCGGAGGAGTTTCGCAGTAAAATTAGTGAGGATTTTAAAGAATTTGCTCCCAGTAATTTTGAGCAAAAATTGTGGGACTGGTTAGAGTCCAGAATATATTACCTCTCTGGTGAATTTAAGGATTCTGAGACTTACGTTAAGTTAAAGATGTTTCTCTCCAAAATTGACCAGAAATTTGGCACTCAAGGCAACTATCTCTACTATCTAGCCACCGCACCCCGCTTTTTCTGCAATATTGTGTCAGAACTAGGAAATGCGGGATTGACTACCGAGTCCCAGGAGCAGTGGCGAAGAGTCGTCATTGAGAAACCATTTGGAACTGATTTAGAATCAGCCCAAGCCCTCAACCGACAAATTACTAGCGTCCTCAATGAGTGTCAAATTTATCGCATCGATCACTATCTAGGGAAAGAGACGGTACAAAACATTTTGATGTTCCGCTTTGGTAACGGCATGTTTGAACCAATTTGGAACTATCGCTATATCGACCATGTGCAAATTACGGTAGCGGAAACTGTTGGGGTTGGTAGCAGAGGCGGCTACTATGATACTTCGGGTGCTTTGCGAGATATGGTACAAAATCACTTGTTCCAGTTACTCGCAATGGTCGGGATGGAACCCCCTGTATCTTTTGATGCTGATGCGGTACGAGATGAAAAGTCTAAAGTGATGAAAGCGATTGTGCCGATGAGCGAAGCGGATGTACTGAATTATGCCGTTCGTGGTCAGTATGGTTCAGGGTTTGCCAATGATAAAAAAGTGCCAGGATATCGCACAGAAGATGGTATTGCTCCGAACTCCAATACGGAAACCTTTGCTGCCATGAAGTTATCAATTGATAACTGGCGTTGGGCGGGAGTTCCTTTCTATCTCCGAACAGGGAAAAGAATGACCGAGCGAGTTAGTGAAATTGCAATCCAGTTTAAACAAGCTCCCTCTCTCTTATTTAGAGACACTCCTATTGATCAATTAGCTCCTAATTTCTTGGTGCTACGAGTTCAGCCCAATGAAGGCATTACGATGCAGTTTGGGGCAAAAGTTCCTGGTCCCACCATGAAAATGGGTAAGGTAGCGATGAATTTCTGCTATTCAGATTACTTTAGCAGTACTCCTACAACTGGTTACGAAACCTTAATTTACGACTGTGCTATTGGTGATGCCACCCTCTTCCAACGCTCCGATAATGTTGAACTAGGCTGGAGCGTCGTTAAGCCCATGTTAGATGTTTGGCAAAACCTACCCTATGGTCATTTTCCTAACTATGGAGCTGGCTCTTGGGGTCCAATCGAAGCCGACCAACTTCTCGAACGGGATGGACGGAAATGGCGGGAAATTGACCCTAACTTCTGTGGCATGGGGTAATCGGTGTCTTTTTTACTACTTTATTAGGAATCTACGAATCATTTAACGATCGCAAGCAAATATTATGAGCACACAAGGAATTACATTAAATCGCTATCTTTGGCAGCAGTACAAGGATGACAAAATTGAGCTAGATCTGTTGATGGTATTGGAGCAAATGGCTTATGCTGGCAAGATTCTAGCTGGAGAAATTAGTCGCGCCGCCTTAGTTGGACATCTGGGATTGGCAGGGGAAAAGAATGCTACAGGAGATTCTCAGAAGAAGCTAGATATCTACAGTAATGAAGTAGTAATCGATGCCTTCTCCCACCTCGGTTTAGTTACAGCGATCGCTTCTGAGGAATTGGACGAAGTGGAGTTAATTGACTGTGGTTACGACACTCCTTACATTCTGGTTACTGACCCCCTAGATGGTTCTTCAAATACGGATGTGGCAGGTTCCTTAGGTACTATTTTTGGGATCTATCGCCGCGAAAGTACAGGTTTATGTGCGACGGAAGCGGATGCTTTAAGATCAGGTACAGAACTAGTTACCGCAGGCTATATCTTGTATAGCACTAGTACGATTTTGGTCATTACCTGTGGCGATACTGTTCAAGGATTTACCCTTGATCCGAACGTCGGTGAGTTTTTACTATCCCACCCTGATATTCGCACTCCTGAAAGTGGCAAGGTCTATAGTGCCAATCTGAGCTACTATGCCGACTGGCATCCTCACTTACAACAGTATGTTGACTATTTGAGCGATCGCACTGATAAATCTCAGCCCACATCTCTGCGTTACTCAGGGGCATTAGTCGGGGATTTCCATCGCTGTTTGTTGCAAGGGGGAGTATATTTCTATCCTGGAAGTAATGAGCAAGAAGACGGCAAGTTACGCCTGCTTTATGAATGTGCCCCCTTAGCCTTAGTGGCAGAGCTGGCAGGGGGTAAGGCAAGTACAGGTACCCAAAGAATTCTCGATATTCAAGCCAAATCAATTCATCAACGTGCACCCCTAGCAATTGGTAGCACCTCCGCAGTTTCTTTTTACGAGCAATTTCTCAAAACAGGTACATCTTAATTAGGAGTTAATTATGTCAACTCAAACAATAAACAATATCCTCAGTTGGTATGGTAGTGACAATCCTGGCACTTTGACCAACTTGGCAAGACTATTAAATCACGGTAAATTAGCAGGTACAGGCAGAATGGTAATTCTCCCTGTTGATCAGGGATTTGAACATGGTCCTGCCCGCAGTTTCTCGATGAATCCCGCTGCTTACGATCCTCGTTATCATTTTGAGCTAGCGATTCAGGCTGGTTGTAGTGCTTACGCTGCTCCCCTGGGCTTTTTGGAAGCAGGAGCCAGAGATTTTGCGGGTCAGATTCCTCTAATTCTCAAAGTTAACGACCACGATGTCTTGCATGACGATCCCGATCCCCGTCAAGCCTTAACAGGTAGTATTGACGATGCCCTCCGTCTGGGTTGTGTTGGTATTGGTTTTACTATTTATCCTGGTTCGAGCCATCGTCTGGATATGTACCAACAAATTCGAGCTTATGCGGAAGAAGCAAAACAAAAAGGCTTGGTGGTAGTTATCTGGTCTTATCCTCGTGGTTCGGGCTTGAGCAAGGCGGGAGAAACCGCGATCGATGTTACTAGCTATGCTGCTCATATCGCTGCTCAATTAGGAGCCCACATCATTAAGGTTAAACTTCCTACTGCTCATATCGAACAGGAAGCGGCTCGCCAAGCCTACGAACAGGCTGAGATTCCTTTAGAAAGTTTGAGCGATCGCATACGTCACGTAGTTCAATGTACTTTCAACGGCAGACGCATTGTCATCTTCTCTGGTGGTGCCGCTGTTAATGATGAAATGATCTTAGAACAAATTCGCTCCATCTATGAGGGTGGTGGTTTTGGCTCCATCATGGGACGAAATGCTTTCCAAAGATCCAAATTGGAGGCCTTAGATCTGCTCAGTCAGATTAATGATATCTATTGTGGTCAGTTTGTCTCTCCTCCTTGTGCCTCAATAATGTAGATGTTTTTTCAGGGAAGTCTTAGGCTTTCCTGATTCATTTTTTTTACTATCTAACTCTGGAAAAATCTGGAGCAACATTCCATCCCATCTACTCGCATACATTATGAATGGATTAGAACAACTGCAACTGACAAACAATTCCCCTCAGCTTAACCGTACTTCCCCTCCCTCCATCAAGAGCAATATTCCCGTAAGGGAAAAAACCTTACTCCTCGCAGGAGATATTGGCGGTACCAAAACAATTTTACGCCTAGTTGAAGTTGCAGCAGACTTAAACTTCCAGACAATTTACGAAGAAAAATATTCCAGCGGTCATTTCCCTGATTTAGTACCGATAGTTCAGCAGTTTTTAGGCGCGGTGCCAGGCTACTTTCCTGAAGTTGCTTGTTTTGCGATCGCTGGGGCGGTAATGAACAATACTTCTAAACTGACTAACCTTAACTGGTTTTTAGATAGTTACCGCTTAGAAGTTGAACTAGGAATTAGAAAAGTCAGTTTAATTAATGACTTTGCTGCTAACTGTTATGGTGTATTGGGCTTAAAACCCGAGGAAATGTATACCCTACAGGAGGGTAATCCCACTGCTAGCGCACCTATCGCTGTAATTGGTGCAGGAACTGGCTTAGGAGAAGGTTTTTTGGTGCCTCAAGGGGATCAATACCAGATATTTGCTTCAGAAGGTGGACATACTGATTTTGCCCCTCGGACAGCTTTAGAGCTGCAACTCCTCGCTTATTACCAAGACAAATATCAAACAGAACATGTCTCAGTAGAACGTTTAGTTTCTGGTCGTGGCATTACTGATATTTACCATTTTTTGCGCCTACAAAATGTTGATCCCGAATCACCCCAAGTAGCCCAGGCAATTCTGGAAACAGAAAACCCCCTTGTCGATTCCGCAGCGATTATTTCTCAAGCTGCTCTGGAAAAAAGCGATCGCCTTTGCACCAAAACCATGGAAATCTTTATTGAAATTTATGGTGTTCAGGCAGGAAATCTAGCTCTTACCCTACTGCCTTTTAACGGTCTTTATGTAACTGGCGGCATTGCGGCGAAGATTTTGCCCTTAATGAAGGAGGAGCGTTTTATCTCAGCTTTTAAAAGTAAAGGCAGAATGAATTCCCTGATGGAACAAATTCCTGTTCACGTAATCCTCAACCCTCAAGTTGGGTTACTCGGTTCAATTATGTACGGCTGTGCCAATCTTTAACTAAAACAATGAATTATAAAGCTTTAATGGCTGAATTTATTGGTACTTTTGCCCTGATATTTATTGGGGTCAGTACCATTGCAGCCAACGAAATTAACGGTAGCGCGAGTGGTCTTGTCGGTATTGCCTTGGGTCATGGTTTAACGATTGCGGTAATGGTTAGTGCCACCGCCGCCATTAGTGGCGGACATCTCAACCCCGCAGTTACCTTTGGTGCCTGGCTAGCCCGTAAAATTGATGGTCTTAATGCTCTGGGCTATATCGGCTCTCAATGTTTGGGTGCTTTTCTAGCAGCTAACCTAATCAAATTAACTGTTCCGGCATCAGCACTACATGATATCGCCATGGGTACTCCAGGCCCAGGAGCAGGAGTGGCACCGTCCATGGCTCTGGCAATGGAAGTAGTCTTGACCTTTTTCCTTGTTTTCGTGGTTTTTGGTACAGGAATCGACGGACGAGCCCCCAAGGTTGGCGGATTGTTTATCGGTCTTACGGTTATTTTAGATATTTTAGCTGGAGCTCCCATTAGTGGTGCCGCGATGAATCCTGCTCGATATCTTGGTCCCGCCCTAGCCAGTGGCAATCTGGAGTTTTTCTGGCTGTATTGGATTGGTCCCTTAATGGGAGGTGCGATCGCCGCCTTAGTATATTACTTCGTCTTTGAAGAATCCGCCAACTTCTATCCGTTTTCTAACAAAATGAGTTTTAACTCAGCTTCCAAACAGCGTCGTAATTCCCGACGTTAGTCTAAAAACTTTAATCCAGTAGTAAGTGAATACTTAGTTTGTTTTAATAAAAAAACCACGACTATCGGAGATGATTTAATCAATACCGAATCCGATTCCGCTCAAGTCTCTGGGACAATTAATTTTTCTTTGAGAGATGCAACATCTACATCTTGGGAAAAGTTGAATTAGTTGATTATCTTGACAAATAGCCCAGACAACTCGGATTTAGTAGAGGAAACACCAGGTTTACAGCTAAACTGCATCAGCAAAATATCAAAACACCCCGTAAAAATAATTCAGGAATAACAGATGTTAGCCACAGAGATAAATATCGGAATTAAAACCACACAACGTCAAGAAATTGCTGATGGATTATCACGATTATTAGCAGACACCTACACGGTGTATCTGAAGACTCACAACTTTCATTGGAATGTAACAGGGCCCATGTTCAATACTTTACATGGGATGTTCGAGACTCAGTATACTGAACTCGCCTTGGCAGTTGATGATATTGCCGAAAGAATTCGCGCCTTGGGTTTTCCCGCCCCCGCTACCTATAGCGAGTATGCTAGACTCACCTCCATTCCTGAACCAGAAGGAATTCTGACTGCTAAAGAAATGATTCAGCAGTTGGTAAACGACCAAGAAGCTATTGTTTGCACTGCTCGTTCAATTTTTCCCATTGCCGATGAAGCAAATGATGAACCGACAGGGGATCTTCTAACCCAGCGTATGCAATTACACGAAAAAAATGCCTGGATGTTACGTAGTTTATTGGAATAAGTTTATCTTCATTCCTTGACTTTTTAACCTGAAGTACCCCAATCTACTTCGCTAAGATTGGGGTTCCCCAAAATCAACTCCATTCAGGGACGATTTTATTCATCCTCGGAGAGTTTCCCATTTCACAAACTCTAACCTCCTTAAATCAATTTATAAGCTTTGTTGGTATAGGAAAATTTAGTTTTGCATTTATGCAGTAGTATTTATCACTTCTTTTATTAAGAAAAAAGGGAAGTTCTCTCAAAAAATATTTATTTTTTCAACTGATCTTATACAGAAATCAATCTGTACAGTCGGGAATAGAAAGTAGGAATTAGGGAATAACTTATCTATTTATACCGTTAGTTATAGTTATTAATTTTTCTTAGTATTTTGTAATCTTAGTTACTAATCAAATTAAACTAAGGACTAATTTTATTAGGTAGTTGGTTGATAATAAAGATAAACTAAAAAAAGTTAATCCGTTAAGTACATTTATGTTATCGATAGAGGTATGTATATGTATCTGAGTACTTTAGTGACTAGCAATTTTCAGAAGTGTCATGATTGATTGGCAGGGAAAACAAAATCAGAATACCGTTCTGATTCTTCTAACAAAATCAAATACAGCAAGTCTGAGAGCCCGACTGATTAATAAGAGTTCTGGAACATTAATGAGGTAAAGAAACTCGTGGCAAAAAGAAGAAGACGGGGAGTTGTATTAACTCCAGAGGGACTGCAAAAATTTCAAGCTGCTAGATTGAAATCAGAAGCAGATAATAATTACGGTGAACGCTATACTTACGAAAAATTAAGCGACATCTCCTACTTGGACATCCATACTATTAAACGAGTTATTGAATGTCAAGAGGGAGTTGATAAGCGTACGATAGAGCGTCTGTTTATGAGCTTTGACATCGAATTAACGGACAGTTGCTTCACTAAACCCAATCCCCATAAACGACAAAATTGGGGTGAAGCAATGTGTGTCGACACCTTTTATGGGCGTACCGAAGAACTCTCAATGTTGGAAAGTTGGTTGCTCAGAGATCGCTGTCGTGTGATCAATATCCTAGCCATGGGGGGCATGGGCAAAACCTGTTTGTCGGTGAAGTTAGCACAACAGGTTCAGGATCGCTTTGACCTCGTAATGTGGTGTAGTCTGCGAGATGCCCCTCCCGTCGATGAAGTTGTCTCGGGGATCATTGAATTTTTTTCCGATGGCAAAGAGACAACATTAGACTTACCCGATGGCTTAAAGGGTAAAATTAGCAAGCTAATTGAATATTTGCGGAACTTAAGATGTCTGCTGGTACTAGATAACATGGAAGCTCTCCTCTGTGAAGAGCAACGAGCAGGACAATTCCGCGAAGGGCATGAAGGATATGAAGATTTACTGCGCCGTCTTGGGGATACGAATCACCAAAGTAGTGTTATAGTCACCACCAGGGAAAAACCGAAACAAGTAGCGGTTATGGAGGGAGAAGATTTACCTGTACGGACTTTCCGTCTCTATGGCTTGACAGAAGAAGCAGGGGAACAAGTACTTAGAATTAAAGGCTTAACAGGAAGTGATTCGGCATATAGCTCCTTAGTACATCATTACGGAGGCAACGCCCTGGCATTAAAAGTAGTCGCTGCTACTATTCGGGATCTATTTGCAGGAGATATCCACGATTTCCTAGAACACGAGACGGCAGTATTTGGCGATATTCGCGATTTATTAAGACAGCAGTTTGATCGACTGACGGATATGGAAAGAGAAATCGTTTACTGGTTAGCAATCAATCGTGAACCACTTTCCATCGAAGATATCAGGGCAGATATGGTGTCCACAGTCCCCAAACTGAAACTACTAGAAGGATTAGAATCTCTCTCTCGCCGCTCCCTAGTAGAACGAGATGATTCTTGTTTTGGCTTGCAAAATGTCGTCATGGAATATGTTATCTGTCGTTTCATTGAGCGAGTTTCTGAAGAAATAATCTCTCTAGAGTTAAAACTCTTCCGCTATCATGCCGTCATGAAAGCCACTGCCAAAGACTACATCCGAGAAACCCAGATTCGGCTAATCATGGAGCCAATCCTAGAGGAGTTGATGGTATTTTTCAAAAGTAAAAGGAATGTTGAAAAGCGATTAAATAAGATTCTGACAGTGCTACGAGAGACTTTCTCTTCAGAATCTTGTTACGCAGGTGGCAATGTTTTAAATATGCTTTGTCATATGGGTGCTGATTTTACGGGTTACGATTTCTCTAACCTAACAGTGTGGGAAGCAGATCTTCGTAATTCCTGTTTTCATGATGCCGATTTTTCCCATTCGGATTTATCCAAGTCTGTTTTTTCCGAAGCTTTTGGCGGAATTTGGTCAGTAGCATTTAGTCCTGATGGTGAAATCTTGGCGACAGGGGATACTAAAGGCGAAATTATTTTGCGTCGAGTATCAGATGGTCAGCCCATTAGTAGTTTTAAGGGACATAGCGGCTGGGTAGTATCGCTTGATTTTAGTCCTGATGGTAAGACTCTAGCTAGTAGTAGCTGTGACTGTACAGCAAAACTTTGGGATGTCAATAATGGTCAATGTCTTCATACTTTAAGAGAGCATGAGCATGAAGTCTGGTCGGTAGCATTTAGTCCTGATGGTGAAACTTTAGCAACTGGTTGTGATGATACAAAAGTAAGATTGTGGAATGTAATTACTGGTAGATGTTTAACAGTTTTCCAAGGTCATACAAATCAAGTACTCTGCGTTGCTTTTAATTTAGATGGAACAAAAATACTAAGTGGTAGTCATGATAGTACAGTTAGACTTTGGCATATTGAGACTGGAGAATGCCAAAAGATTTTTAACGGGCATGATGATGGAGTGAGATCTCTCTCCGTTAGTCCAAACGATCTTAATTTTGCTAGTAGTAGTAACGATACTACAGTTAGGTTATGGAATATCCAAACGGGAGAATGCCAAAAGATTTTTCAAGGGCATTCTAATGTAGTATTATCTGTTGCTTTTTGCTCAAAAAGTGATTTTTTAGCTAGTGGCAGTATGGATCAGACAGTTAGGTTATGGGATATCCAAACGGGAGAATGTGTCAAAGTTTTTCAAGGACATTTCAACTGGATTAATTCACTTGCTTTTAATCCGCAGGAAGATTGTTTAGTTAGTGGTAGCTACGACCAAACGATAAAGCTGTGGGATATTAATACTCATCAATGTTCTAAAACTTTTCAAGGTTATAGTAATCAGTCACTATCTGTGGTTTTTAGTCCAGATGGTCAAATGTTAGTAAGCGGCGGTCAAGACCGAAAGTTGAGGCTATGGGATGTTAACACTGGTCAAGTTATTAAAACTGTTGAGGAACATACTAATTGGGTTTGGTCAGTAGCTTTTAGTTCCCAAGGCAATTTTCTAGCAAGTGGTAGTGGGGATAAAACTGTGAAATTATGGGACACTCGTTCAGGTAAAGTGGTCAAAACTTTTCGAGGACATCAAGCTGTAGTACGCTCAGTTGCTTTTAGTTCTGACAATCAAATTTTAGCCAGCAGTAGCGAAGATCAAACAATTAGGCTCTGGAATGTTGAGACTGGTGAAGCGGTAAAAGTTTTACAAGGGCATCAGGCTGAAATCTGGTCAATTGAGTTTAGTCCTGATGGACAAACTTTGGTAAGTGGTTCTTTAGACGGGACGGCAAAGCTATGGGATGTCTATACTGGTAATTGTCTTAAAACCTTTGACGAACATACTATTTGGGTTTTGTCAGTTGCTTTTTGTCCAGATAACAAAAGTATAGCCACTGCTAGTCCAGATCAAACCATACGACTTTGGAATATTAACACTGGCGAATGCCAGAAAATTTTACGAGAGGATATAGGATATTCACAACTCGTTACCTTTAGTAAAGATGGTCGGATAATAGCTAGTTGCAATCAAGATCACAACATTAAGTTGTGGAATATCAATACTGGAGAATGCTTCAAAATTTTACACGGTCATAAAGCTTTGATCAATTCGATTACTTTTTGTTCTGACAATTGTACATTGGTGAGTAGTAGTGAGGATGAAACAATCAAGCTCTGGAATATTAAAAACGGCGAGTGTATAAAAACCTTGAAAGTTCAAAAACCCTATGAGGATATGAGGCTTATGGAAGCTATTGGTTTAACGAAAGCAAATATACATTCACTCAAAGTCCTTGGCGCAATTAGCAGCCTACCAAATATAAGTGTAGAAACAAAGATGGTTAGTTATTGAGATCACAACAAAATTAAAAGCAGGTTAATATTAAACCTGCTCTATTTGCTTTCCCATATTGTCAGATAGATATATTAAATAGAGTTAACAAGGTCGTTAGACAAACCATATTTAAGCTCTTCAATTAAAATATCTTGTAAGTTAATTTCAATGGCTTTTAAATCTTCAAACTTGTACTCAATATATTTAACTTCTGTAGCGATAGTGATCATGATTCAATTCTCCTTCTAGTGATTTTTAGTAGTAAATTCAGGCTGACTTGAAGCGAATAATATTGTTGTACTTAGGATGAGCGTGCGATCGCATTGCATTACGCGCTCATCTCACTGATAAGACTTTGATCTAACTTCAATGGATCTAATATCGGTTGCAATTTTTCATCGGTCATATAGCCATTATAAGCAGGGCTAAAGCTCATTAAAGCTGTTTCATAACAAGCTCTTGCAATACGAACTCGCTCTTGAGAAGTAAGCCCTGCAATCATTTCCACTGTCTCTTCTACATGTTCGGCATCGGCACCAACACTACTATGAGTGCGAAGACAACGAGTAGCATTAACCCCAGGTGGGAATAGTGCTTCTATCTTTTGGATATATTCTTCCCCAACACCTAAAGCCATTCTTTCCAATGTGTAGGAATAACCGACGCAATCAATCGGGTTGTCATCCTGTACGCTGCGAGTGAAGTAACCCATCATAACCTCTGCACTAGAGGGAATAAGTTCTTTTACTACCGCTTCTGCATCATATCCTAGTGACTTTATATCTCTTAAAGCTAATAAATCATGTCCTGCTTCTTCTTTAGCTTTTTCCGTTGCCCATTCTGCTAATGTAGAATGACCTTCTAAGGCAAATCTTCGAGCCGCTTCTTTTAATAGTTTTGGTACTGGGTGAGTCATATGATAAGCCCCAGCTAATCGCCATACCCAACGTCTTGGGGTTAAAGCTGGTGGTCTAACATCGGAGTTTACAGTATATCTAGCAGCAGCAATGGCTCCATCTAACAACTGCCGAGTTGTTTCAATACTCCCTGCTCCCTCCATTGATTGAGTGAAGTATTGAGTGGTTGAATTCTCTGGCGCACTACTATCTGTATCTTCCAGTAACCAGGCTTTTTCTGCGGTTGCAACTATTACTTTGTTAGGTGAGATCTTTGCCCATTCTACAGTGGGAGTCTGAGAGGGATTTGTACCATGACTAGTAGGATTGATGCGAAAAGAGATACTAGAATTCTGTTCCTGATTATCAGCAGGATCATTAGATTTGAAGTTCATGATCGTAAAATTTCAACGCTTAATTTACAAAGAATTTTTCGGGTGTAACCAACTTCAGACTTGAGGTTTTGTTGGCAGACAAAACCACTGATAGTTAGTCACATCATTTGTCTCAAACTCTAATTTGATTCAGATTTAATTCAGAGTAGAGAAGATATTTCACTCGAGTGAGTGGCAAGAAGAGTTAGTTTCGTTGGCAGACAAAACTATCCCTATTTAGATTTTACAAAACGGAATTTGCTGTTATCTTTAAGCAACCAAACACGATTGGAATTTGTAAGTATAATTCTGTTGGCTGCAATTCTGATCCATGCTACTCGTCTAAAACTAGATTTTTTCTTGACGACATTAGCTTGATTGGGAGAGAAAGAGACAATAGAAGACTGTCTTCTAACTGGAGCAGGATCGTTAAATTTGGGATTCATGATTAACTTAAAAGTTTAACGCTTGATTTACCTGAAATGGATTAGGTGTAGCAGCTAATTTTAGGCTTAAGATTTTGTTGGCAGACAAAACTATATCCATTATTTTAGCTAGATTCCCTAAAGTGGAACTTAGTATTATTCTCAAGTAACCAGTCACACTCTGGAGTGACAGCTATAACTTTATGAGGGGCAATTCTAGCCCATTCTAAATAATGAGCATGAGTAGTGCTGCAATTCTCCGCAAAATTAACTTGACGATTATCTGAAGTGAGGCTATAATTTGACCTCTTGTCTTTGATAGAATCCTTAAATTGGAAGTTCATAATTAACTTGAAAGTTCAACGCTTAATTTACAAGGGTTTTTAGGTTTAGCTAGTTTAATCAGACTTAAGGTTTTGTTGGCAGACAAAACGTATAATAGTTAGTAGCAACCTAATTGGCTAGTTATGGAAGAGTTAGTTTCGTTGGCAGACTAAACTTTTGCTCTTGGTGCATAACTGCTCTTAGTTTTCTTCTACCCATGCTTTGATCAGCTGGGAAAGTACAAAGGTCATCGTGACCTTCTTCTGCATACACAAAACTTTCAAATCTACCTTCAGAGATTCAGGAACGTATACGCTAATAATTTCCATATCTGTCTCAGGGGACAGTTCAATCTCTTCAAAAATCGGTTTCTTGGTTGAAAGCCAATCTCGCAACAGTTGTTCACTCATCATGCTCATGTTTAATCCTTGTTGAGCGCAAAGAATTTTAAACTGAAGCTTGAGTTCACTCGATATAGCTGCTTTGGCGATAACGCTTTTTTCTTTAGTTTCTTGCTTCACTATCTTTCTTTGTGCTTCAGTACAGATGATTAAATAACAAAGTTTTAAAGTTTCAATGTTACTAATCACTATCATGCACCTTTCAAATTTTTACCAGGGAAGATAGGGAAGTTAAGCACAAAAATTTAAGTTCAGATTCGCCATTTTCTTGTATGATAAGAATGTTACATTATATCCCGCTATTTAACAATTGTTTAATAGTGTTCTCTAAACTACACTTTTTTGTAGTTGACGATACCTTTTTTCTTTGGTATCTTAGATATAATGTAGGTTGATGAATAACTTAAAAGTTCAAACGCTCAACCAAATTTACAAAGGACAAGTGTTACCACGATCAAGGTTTTTTAGTTTTGTTGGCAGACAAGGCTAAAATAAGCGCCTAGGGTAGCGCTTGTTTTTTTGCTGTAAGTCCATCCTCTTGGATAAAAAATATAACCGATTGCAAGCTTGAAAGTAATTTAAAAATAAGAAACGGACTAGGAAGATTTGCCAGAGATATTAGCGTTGTATGCCCGCAAAGCTTTTTGTTCATGATGCAAAATATCTCCATAACGAGGTAATAAAGTATGAACTTCACAAAGTAATTAAGTTCTAAAGTTCTAGCTAAACTTACTTTTACTTACTTTGTTATGGTCGTGCAAGTGAAGTTAAGGAATTTAAGACAAGAAACTTGATGTGCTCATGATGTGCTTCGGGACAAAAGCCCTTAAGTCAGGGAGTTTTGCGCCATAAAAATCTAATATTTATTATTCATATATTAGACATAAGATAAATTAATAGCTTAGTTTGCTATAAAACAAAAATACTATAAAGAGTCATTTTCGTCTTAGAATAAAAATCTTGTAGCTTCTGGTTTTAGGACTTCAGATGGAAAGACAACACATTGTTCAGTGCTTTTTAGACATAGATGTATTTAGGGAAAAACTTCAAACTCTTAATTTTAGCTTTAGGTTTTATTTGTACATTCTACTTGATGAATGCTGTTTAGAAAAGTAAAAATTACTACTTTTTCTGGTTATCAACAATTATCTAACTTGGAAAACTCTGGTAAAAAACTTGATAATTTCCACCCAAGCAGCATCAGTAGCTTGAGGATCATATCGATAACCATCATTACGCATAAAAGTGTGATTAGCTTCATAGAGTAATGATTGGTGCCTTATTTCTGCATGATCTAGAGCTTGTATAATCCTGAATCTGCCTTCTGGAGGTACATGGGGATCGTCACTACCAAAGATAGTTAAAACTTCTCCTTCTATTTCCTTAACTCTAGATATAGTATCTGCAACCCCTCTGCCTAATTTCCCACTATGAATCCCTGTGGGATAGCAGCATGCTGTGGCTTGTACCTTAGTTTGTACCTTCTTACTAAGAGCCGCACGAAATGCCAAATGCCCACCAATACAGAAGCCCATGGTGCCTAAGTTATCTCCCTTAACTCGGCTATCTGACTTAAGCCAAGCTAAAACTGCTTGAGCATCTTGATCATAATCAGCGATCGCACTTCGTCTAGCATTATCATTCCCCCGTAGTTTACCTAGATCACTGGGTTCGATTACGGTGTTAATTGGTTCTAGTCGATGAAAAATTTCTGGGGCGGCTACTACATAACCATAACCTGCCAGGCGATCGGCAAGGGAAGTTATGGGTTTACCTAATTGATAAATATCAGAGTAAAAGAGAATTCCTGGATATTGACCCTCTGGTTTAGGTGCAGCAACATAAACTCGCATCAAACTGTCGTCTACCGTCAGTCCGATATTAGATGTGGTAATTAGCAAAAGTTTGCTCCTTGGAAGAAACTGTTTGTAAACAAAGGATAAAATTATCCTGT
>CALLPS010000334.1 GCA_938015355.1 uncultured Pleurocapsa sp. | reverse complement strand
TATTAGGCTTGGAAGCAAAACCCGAAGGAAGAAAAGGCAAAGAATCGATTCCAGAATCAATATTTGAGCTATTTCCTGTACTTAAAACCATGCTATCCCGCATGGGCGGAGACTTAAGTGGAGGACAACAACAACAACTTGCGATCGCTCGTGCCCTCATGGGGAAACCTCGTTTATTAGTTTTAGATGAACCCACAGAAGGGATTCAACCGTCGATCATCTTAGAAATTGAAGCAGCGGTTAAACGCATTATCGCGGAAACAGGTATTTCTGTATTGTTAGTTGAACAACACCTACATTTTGTCCGTCAGGCAGATCGTTATTACGCGATGCAAAAAGGTGGTATCGTGGCATCTGGAAGCACTGATGAATTAAGCCAAGAAGTGATTCAGCAATTCCTCGCAGTTTAAGGTTTAAATTAAAGTATAAATTAAAGTTTAATTTATCTAAAAAGAATTGCTATTTTTTCAATCAAGAAAATAATTAATAAAAAAACCATACAATATCGCCATACAGTAATTTCTTTGTTGATCTTATCTGTGGATAGCTGATGATTTTTCTTTATAAAATCAATATCTTTAGTGATTTCTAAGTAGTGCTGATGCCAAAATTCGGAAGTGACTTGAGATTTTTTTTGCTCATCACAATTATTGGTTAAGTTAGTAAAACCACTTTGAATTTTATTATATACTTGACCTTGAAATTTATTTAATCCTTGCTTAATTTCAAATTTAAGCTGATTAATTTTTAGTTCTATTTCTTCAAAAACTTCCTGGCTAATTATTTTTTTTTGTTTTAGAATTTCTTGTTTTAACAGTAAAAGATCCCTCTCCGATTTACTTTCTAATTCAGTTATATGTTCTAAGGTTTCTAGTTCATAGTCAATCGATTCAGAAATTAATTTTTCAAATAAGCCTGGACCTAGTTGAAAATAACCACGCTGTATATAATGTATCGTATCTATAATCTCTTTTCCAGAAGTATCTTTCAAAAGATAGCCTTTTGCTCCAAAGTTAACAGCCTTATTGATACTTTCTCTATCATCATGACTACTAAGAATAATTACTTTGGTCTGAGGAAAATCATGACGTATCTTTTTCGTAAGTTCAAAACCATTCATTTCAGGCATATCAAGATCTACAATTGCCAGATCAATTTTAGTCTGATTCATTAATTCTAATGCTTTGATACCATTTTCAGCTTCTCCTACAATGATTAAATTTAATTCATTTTGTAAAATTGCACGTAATGCTTTTCTGGTAAAGTTTTGATCATCAACTATAATAATACGAGTCATGTATGAAAATTCAATAATGAGTACAAAAGTAAAGGTAAATAGTAAACATTAATAAAATCAAAAAGACGAATTTATCGAAACAAAAATAAGTTCTTGAATTTTACTATATTCACCTGACTTTGATTTCAATTATTGAAAACAATATTAGCAGTTCCTTTCCATCCACAAAACATAATTTCTTCAGCATATTTATCAGGAATTGGAAAATCGACTTTAATTTTAAACCATGATATATTATCTAGTGAATTTTCATTTGAGTTATTTTTAGAATTAGGAATTTGTGTAGAATGTGTTTTCGGATACAATTCATCGTAATTTGATACTGGATAGATTGAGGATATTTTACTATATAAATGTAGGTTAGAAGTGCCCCAGTTTAGTAAAACTGGTTGTTGAATATTTATTTTTTCTAGAACATCAGCATCGACATAGACTTCAACCCATAAATTATTACAATCAACAAGTTGAATAAAAGTTTGATCCTCATTAGAGACTTGATTATTATTAATATTGATTTGTGAAATTACTCCTTTTACTGGAGCTTTAACTTCAATCAATTGTTGTTCTCGATAACTATCATACAGTATATTTAAATGCTCTTTAGCCTCATTCAAATCTTGTTCCAACAATTTAATTGTATTTTCCCGTTCCCTAATTTGAGTTAGCCATTTTTTAATATTTTCCTGGATATATTGCAAATATTTTTGCTTATCAATCTCTCTTTGATTTTCTATATGTAACAAATCTGCTGAGTTTTGAGTTTGACTATTATTTTTGATTTTAGTAAGCTTATTTTGTGCAGTTAACCAATTTAATTTAGCATTCTCTACTTCTTGAATAGAAGTTACATTTTGCTCTTTGAGTTTTAGCAATCGATCATAATTAGAATATGCGACTTCTACTTCTTTCTGAATAGCTTGTAAATTTGGTTGTGCAGCAAATGTTAACTCCTCTTGTTCAAATATTGTATTTTGTTCGAGCGTAATGTTTTCAGTTAGCAATTCCTCTAGTTTCTTTCTATCTCTAGTTAAATCCAACTGGTTAATAGCTTGCAGTTCCTGTTGATGCTCGATATGATTATTAATTTTTTGTATTTGATTTATAACCTCTTGAATAATCTTCGGCTTTTCTTGGTTTGATTGAGATTCAATTTCTGCTACTATGGCATTCGATTCTACTAAATCTCCAACTTCATAATGTAGAAGCTTTATTTTTCCTGAAGCAGTATTTTTTATTGTTACAATCTCACCTTCAACTGTTCCCGATTTAACAATTGGGCTAAAAGACTTTTCAATCCGATTTCTAACTAAAAATATGCCAGTAATTCCTGCTAGACAGCCCCAACTAACTAATAGAATGCTAGAGCTAATACTACGAAATGAAGTGTATTTTTTAAATTGAGCTTGCTTGCTAAATAAGGAGACAATAGACTTATTTTGATATTCTGGACTAGGAGGTAATTTATCAGGAAGTATGTTTTTGACTGCTCTTACTTTTATTTCTTGGTTACTAAGATTAATTTTTTGATAATCTGATTCATTATTCTCTCTAATTACTAAACTTGTATTTAAATATTCTTGACTATTAATCAAGTCATTTTCCAAAATCAAATTTGGAGATTGATATTTTACAGAAAGATGGTCAATTTTAGTAAAAACACTATTTCCTATATGCTTATACCCATTATTAACCGAAATAATTGCTTGTTTTAATTCTTCAATTGAACTATCTTTGAGTAAATATCCTTTGCAATCAAGTTTCAGGGCTTTACTTAAAATAGTTTCATCAACTTTTTCTGCATAAACAATTAATTTTAAGGGATAAAAAAATTGCGATTTATCTGAATCAATATTTAGTTTATAAAAAATATTCAAATATGCAAAATCCGACTCGTCCATGTTTTCTAAACTAATTAAAACAATGTCAATCTTTAAATCACTAAAATTAGCCAGCTTAATATCTCTATTGTTAGTCACAAAAACCTGAAAATTAGTTTCTTCCTCCAATAAGACTCTTAAGCCTTCCGCTACTATTGTTTGTTTTTCAATAATAAGAATTTTAATCATAATCTTTTTGACTTTTTAGAATTCATAAGCATGTTGATATTTGAATTCTGTTGAGTATTTAAATAAACAAAATTTATTTAATTCTGATGATTCTTACTAAATTTACATTTCTTAGAGTACTCTATTTCGTAATCCAGGTTACATTGTTACAGTTTGAAATATATATTTAATTCAATTTGTCTCTTTTTCTTTAGAGTCAAATTTGATTTGTTAGATATAGTAATTAGCATTTAGATTTATCATTAATTAGCATTTAGATTTATCATTCTAAAAACATAAAATATTAGAACCGTAAATCTAGAGCCTTGATCTCAAAGTAGAACTTGACTTACGAGGGGTAAATATCTTCTAATATTTAGTACCTATGTTCTGAATAAATAGATCAAGTTTGAGCTGCAACTGTCGGCAACTTGTCGTGCAAATAATACCTGAGAAGAAAGTTATGGAAAGTCTCACTCCCGCCCAACAAGAACTGTACAATTGGCTAATCGAGTATATCAAGTCTACTCAACACGCACCATCCATTAGACAGATGATGAAAGCGATGAATTTGCGATCGCCTGCCCCTGTGCAAAGTCGCTTGGAAAGACTACGCAACAAAGGTTATATCGACTGGATTGATGGCAAAGCTCGTACTATTAAAATTTTGCACCAACCAGAAAAAGGACTATCGATTGAAGGAGAGATTGCTGCGGGAGGTTTAGTTGAACCATTTAATGACGAAAAGACTCGGCTAGACTTATCAGATTTATTTGCTCAATCAGACTGCTATGTATTGCGAGTCGTCGGAGACAGCATGATCGAAGACTTAATTAACGAGGGAGATTATGCCATCATGCGATCCCTTGAATCCGCTACAGAAGTAAAAGATGGTGATATTGTGGCGGCGAGAGTATCGGGACATGGCACTACCCTAAAACGCTTTTATCAAGAGCAAGAAAAAGTGATTCTCAAGCCTGCTAATAAAAAATACAAACCAATTAAAGCCGAAGCTGAAAACGTCGAAGTTCAAGGCATTTTAGTTGGTGTTTGGCGGTCAATTGCTAGTTAGTAGCTTTAAGCTTTAAGCTCTAAGCATCAAGCCTCAGTGATCTTCAGGTAACAATAGTTAGCAATCACT
This sequence comes from uncultured Pleurocapsa sp., assembly GCA_938015355.1. Lineage (GTDB taxonomy): Bacteria > Cyanobacteriota > Cyanobacteriia > Cyanobacteriales > Xenococcaceae > Waterburya. The sequence goes on along the minus strand of CALLPS010000334.1, from coordinate 958 downwards.
AGGAAATTCTAACTCGCTTTTTCGTTCATGGTTTCTTCGATGACAACTCCAACCTTATCTAGTGAATCAAAAACTAGATTAACAACACCGCTGAGAATCGGCTCAGTTGTAGTTAATAGCCGTGTTTTGCAATCACCGTTGTCAGGGGTAACTGATTTAGTATTTCGACGATTAGTAAGGCAATATGCCCCAAAATCGATGATGTATACAGAAATGGTAAGTGCCAAAGAGATCTATCATCTTCAAAAATTGCCCACAATTATGGCGATCGCACCTGGTGAAGATCCGATTAGTATTCAGCTATTTGACTGTCGCCCAGACTTCATGGCAGAAGCAGCACAAAAAGCAGTAGCAGAAGGGGCAAACACCGTTGATATTAATATGGGTTGTCCCGTAAATAAAATTACCAAAAAAGGAGGTGGTTCATCTTTATTACGTCAACCAGAAATTGCCTCAGCCATAGTAAAGACGGTAGTAAATGCGGTAGATGTTCCTGTAACGGTTAAAACACGCATTGGTTGGGATGATAACGAGATCAATATCATTGATTTTGCCCGCAGAATGGAGGATCAAGGAGCGCAAATGCTGACTCTTCATGGTCGTACCCGCGCCCAAGGCTATAACGGTAATGCCCGTTGGGAATGGATTGCCAAAGTTAAACAAGCTTTATCCATTCCTGTAATTGCCAATGGCGATATCTTCTCCGTAGAAGCTGCGGTAAAGTGCTTAGAGATGACCCAGGCTGACGGGGTGATGTGTTCTCGGGGGACTTTAGGCTATCCCTTTTTAGTGGGGGAAATCGATCATTTTCTCCAAACAGGTGAAATCTTGCCTCCCCCCTCTGGGGTTACTAAACTTCAGTGCGCTAAAGAACATTTAACTGGCTTGTGGGAATATAAAGGACAACGAGGCATCTATCAATCCCGTAAACATCTTGCCTGGTATTGCAAAGGGTTTC
>CALLPS010000333.1 GCA_938015355.1 uncultured Pleurocapsa sp. | reverse complement strand
TCTATAGACGCAAGCAGCATCGGAGCTTTGTGGCTGTCTGGTATGGCCGAATCTTTGCCCATTCGCTCCAACTGCGAGAACAACGACGTATACTGATCAATCTAAGAATCACTCTGCTTTTGACAAAACAATTAGTATTATCCAAAAACTATATCAAGTAGGATTAAGTAAATATTGATTACTATTGTTAGCTGTTAGCTGTTAACTTTGACGGGAAGGACGTGACGTACCGTAGTAAAACTACTGAGTAAAACTACTGATTGTGGAAAACTTGAGCTGAACTGTGGAAAAATTGTGAATATCAATTTTACAAATCAGCCGAGAATATATTAGAAATTTCTATAATGTAATTTAGATTACTAACATAAGTTAAATAAAATGTTCTCCGATTTATTTACTTAGCTTGGTACTCAACTAATTGCCAATAATCGTCACTTCCAGGGAATTTCGCAACTATGAATGTGTTTCCTGGCTGAATATCCACATTTCCTGCAAAATAATTACCATAGGCAGTTAAAGGAGTCCATTGTTTCTGAGTTGTATTAACTACTTGAATATCGATCGCATGAGGAACAACTAAGTTAAAGTAAGTTCTCCAATTAGGTTGTAAATCGGCGGCTAGTGGTTCAATTAAGCTTGCCTGATACTGATGGAAATGAGCGTATAATTTGGGGAATTGAGCAGTGGACTTTGTGGCTTCAATTTGATATTTGATTACTTCTCCATATTGACCCTGATCATCTTTCTGTTTAGCAAAGATAGTTAGATCATAAGTCCCAGCTTGAGGTGGAGCAATGCTAATAATTAAGTTTTCTCCTTGGCGATTGACCAACACTGTTGTGTCAGGAAGCTCTTGATTTTTCTGTTCCAGAATAGCCAAAGCAAAAACATCTTGAGGAGCTTTTAAGTTAATGTCTACCTGATTTGTAGATTCAATTTTTTTCTGCAAGTGGCTAACTAACTCTAACCCTAAATTATGAAACCGAGCAGAGATCTGAGGTAAGTTATCGAATTCTTTTCTACTCAATGTCTGGGATAATAATTGCCAACCTTGATCTTTAGGATAGTGATTGTTAATAAATTCCTGAGGTGCAGTAGCAAAATAATAAGGCTTATATTCGGGAACAAATTGATCATTTATCGTTGAACCAGCACCCCAAGTAGCATCTAACAAATACCATTCTTGATCTATTTTTACCCCATTCCAAGCATGATTAACCTTCTCAAATCGCTTGATATCTTCTGGTGTTGCCCCTTTAGCATAGCCAATAATAATCACTGATTCCAAATTCATCGCTGCGGCTAAAGCATAATAGAGGTTGCTAAACCCAGAACAAATTGTCGTGCGATCTCTCAGTACTTTTTCTGGACTAACATCAGGATATTTATCATTATTAACTGCTTCAAAAAATGAGGGAACATCATAAGTAATATGTTGCGTTATCCAGGCATAAATAATTCTCGCTTTAGCTGACTCTGTGGTTGCATGTTGCTCTAGAAGTTTAGCTAATTCTGTTATAGATGACCCTGAATATTGTAGATGCTTTGCTAAATAATCAATTTGGGTAAAGTCTTGTCGAGCAAGATCATCAACTGATCCAAGCTTAATTGGTTGATATTTATTACTGGCAAAAGCTTTTGTTGGGAATGAAAATAACTGCTGATTCTGAAAAGAAATAATTGTGCTATGGATATTAACTATAGTTACCAATAATGAAATACCTATAGCAACCCCAATTAATCTACTGCTAAACTTTTTGGTCTTTTTTTTTGAATTAGTTTGAAGCTTGAAGTGACCTTTGCTAGCCATGTAGATTATGTATTATCTTGAAAGAAAAAATAGTGATTCCTCAAGATAAATTGCAGCCTACCTTTCAACAGTGATCTCAACTCTGATTAACTTGTGAGCATAAACATCAAGAAATTAAGAATCTTATTAAAATAAGTTCAATCAATTGAAACTAGAGAAAATCACATAAGCAATCAAAAATACAGCCACAATAATACATCCTATTTGAATCTTGGACATAGACTTAATATTTTGCTCTAATCGCTCTTGATTATATTTCATGCGATCGACTTTAAATTGGAGGTGAGAATCCCGATCTCTGAGTAATGCCATTTCCTTTTGGAGTATTCCTTGAATCTTGCGCTCTATCTGTTCTCCTATGTTACCTAGTTGGCTGTTGTTGAACTCTTCTTCTAGTTTATGGAAAGATTTCTCTAAGGAGTCAAACTTTCTTTTTACTTCTGCAATTTCTTCAAATTCAGATTTTGTAATGATGATTTTCTGAAGATACTTTTCGGTTAATTCTAAGCTTAATTGGAAATATCCTTGACTAGCATAGCAAATGGCATTTTTTAGTTCCTGAGCGCTAATAGTCTTTAGTAGATAGCCTTTGGCTCCATTTTTTAGTGCCTCACGTAAGTGCTGCTCATTATCGTGAACTGTCAAAATTAGCACTTTAACTTGGGCAAATTTTTGGGTGATGATTTTGGTCGCAGTCAAACCATCCATCTGGGGCATTTCCAGATCCATTAAAACTATGTCAGGCTGTAGATGAGAAATTTGTTCTATTGCCTCTTGACCATTATTTGCAAAACCAACAATCTTAATCTCAGTATCAGATTTTAGATAGGTTTCTATTAGCCTGTGTGTCAAATTTTGATCGTCAACGACAAGAACTTTAATCATGCAAAATTACAACTAAGCGTTAGATGAAAACTAATGATACTACGCTCACATCGCTCTATTTTAAATTTACTGATTCAGTATACAGTTTTCTTAATTAAATATTCAATTCTTATGTAGTAGATAACTATCAATAAACCTTTGCTTCACTAGTTGCTATCGATGAACTTGTTATGTTTTGTTATCTTAATTCTACAAACATATTTAATTAAAGAGTAAGAAAAATCATAATATCCTTACTTTGTCTGTGCTGGATGGGTGGTAAAAGCGGCGAGGTGTTTTGAGATTGGCTCATTGGTGTAATCTGGCTCACTATGATGAAACATCAAGGGAAGCAAACAACTTAGTTACATTTCTCTCCTTTCTAAAATAATGCATACTTTTACTACACTCAAAATTGGCAAATTCAAATTCTAGAGAAAGATTAAAAGAATACAAATAATCTTAGCTTGAAATATTTGTTACCTAATCATTTATAGGGCTGAAATTTATCAGAATAACCCAATTTACTGTAGCAACTAATCGGTGACAACTAATTAATTAAAATTTGCTAAATAGGTGATTTTGAGTGCTAATTATATTTTTCAAGAGAGATATTCAGCCACAAGATAAGGTATAAAAAAATAACAAAGTGTTATTGATAATATTAATTGACATTAATAATAATTATGTCATCCAGGTACTCAACCAGATAGCGATGGTACTTAAACTAACTCCAATAATCACCGCTAGAGGTAGGACTATACCTGAGCTGGTCATTTTAACTATGGGAATAGAGATTGCCATCATTCCTGTGGCTAAACTCCAAATAATTGCTGTACTGCCAATTTTTGCCCCTTGTCCTTCCATCGATTTTGCCTCGGTTTAAATGAACTCTACATATCGGTCATAGTTACTAAAAATGCAGACAGATATGACACTGACTAATTCTTAGCTTAGTTAACTGTTACCTTAACTGGACGAACTACTACGCCCTCTATCCCTCGCCTATCGAAGATTCCTGGGATTTCTTTCCTAATTAGATTATAACTGGCATTAACATCTGCATTTATTCGAGTTTTGTTTCCTTTCTGTTTATACATTCCTCGTGATTCCCGATAACCACTAAACTTTATTTGTTTAGCCCCATCATCATCATAATTAGGAATCGGATCTAATGATAAAAAGGAAGCTCTGGAAGTATAACTTTCCTCTCGTACTATTACCTCTATTCCCTGTAATTCACCTTTATAAACCAACATCTCAATTAAACGAGAATGAGGAATAGCCGTAAAAGATTGATTTACCTTTTTGCCTAAGTTAACCGATTGTTTCCAATCTTTATTGTTTCCAATAATTAACTTTCCTATTCCACAACTATCTAAATGATTAATTATCCATCTCGATACTTGATGTAGATAATTGTCTACCTGGTTATTTCTTTTTCTAGTAAGTTGTTTAATTCTTTGAGAACTCTTTTGATTTAAAGGTAATAGAGATTGTAATTTAGCTTTTGTTTTATTATAGAATTGATTCCCACTCTTTAATGGTCGCCCGTTAATAAGAACTGGTATGAATCCCAACTTATTTGATGTTAGCGCACACAAATTATTGACTCCAATATCTATTGCTGCTACTGCATTTCTATTGTTTACCGTATAGTTTTCTCCTTTTTTATATACTATTTCAACGACATATTCTCCTGTTCTCGGCACGATTCTTGCTTGTAAAATATTCTTGATGCGAGATGGTAAACAAATATCTGTCCCCGATAGTTTGACTAATCCCCGTTTTAATTTAGTCTTACTAATCCCTTGGATTGTGTAGGTCAGAATATTTCTTCCTTTTAGCTTATGCTTGTATTTAGGTAATTTAGGTCGAGCTTTAAATTTTTCTGGAGCCATCTTATAAGCTTTGTTTGCCTCAAAGAATGACTTCCAATTTTTATCTAGTAACCTCAGTACTTGCTGACTGACTTTAGCTGGTAGTGCTTGATAATCAGGGCTACCTTTTACTAAATGGTATAACTTGTTGTAGCCAAGATAGATCTGATCGAAGATAAACTTTTGACGAATAATGTAATTGGCGTAGTTGTAAAGATTTTTAGACAAAAAACTAAGCCGATCTATCTGTTGCCAGAATCGATGAGTTGGTTTAATTTTATGTCTCTCTACTAAGTTCATTTTGTTTTCAGTTCCTAATCTTATTATCTCAGAGAGCAGACCATATATTTGTGTATATATGTTTCTATTTGACTGTATTTAAGGCGAAGTTAAATAATACATTACCTAAAGATAGTTTACTTTGACATCCTTGGTTTAATCTATGAAGTCTTTAATATTACTCTTGGTAGTAATATCAGGCTTTTTGTCAAGTTAATAGCTCTAAGCTTTAAATTCTCAGGGATTTACTAAATGTCATCCGAATATGGCTAAAAGTTCAAAGTAATGTCACAAAAAAGTCACATTACCTATCTAGATTAAAGACATCAGAGTAAAGCTGTCCGATAAAACAACATAAAACAAATATTACAGCAACGATGCTAATAACTTTTGCGACAAATAACCATACTTGAAGATTGCTCTTACTTAATCAAAATTAGTATCCAGTATTGTTCACATTTATTCAAAAAATCATAATTCTTAAATTAATTTTCAATAGGGAGACATAATACTATGAAAATACAGCCGCCCATCTGGAAAAAAGTAACCTCTTCCTTACCTTTACTACTACTCGGTGGTGGTTTGGCAATAAGCGGGAATTATTTAATCAATAGTTCAGAAAGCTTTGCCAACGTCATAAAACAGGACAATAACACTGTTGCAACGATCGCAGAAGTACCTTCTAGTGTAGCTGCAAAGGAGCAGAATTTAAGTTCAGAGATCGCTGTTCCCCAAAACTATGTAAGTGAAGTAGTTAAGCAAGTAGGAGATTCAGTAGTGCGGATCGATGCTTCTCGGAAGGTTACTACTAATGTCCCTGTGATGTTTAATGATCCTTTTTTCCGCCAGTTTTTTGGTTCCCAGATACCGAATATTCCTAATCAACAGATTCAAAGAGGACTTGGTTCAGGTTTTGTCGTTAGTTCAGACGGTCTAATTTTAACTAATGCTCACGTGGTTGCAGGTAGTGACCAAGTTAAGGTTACTCTTAAAGACGGACGCACCTATGAAGGGGAAGTGATGGGTACGGACTCTTTAACTGATGTGGCAGTAATTAAAATTGAAGCTGAAGAATTGCCAGCGGTTACTTTTGCTGATTCCGAGCAACTTCAGCCTGGGGAATGGGCGATTGCAATTGGTAATCCATTGGGATTAGATAATACGGTGACCACTGGCATTGTTAGTGCGACAGGTAGAACTAGTGCTCAGGTGGGTATTGCTGATAAAAGAGTGAGCTTTATCCAAACCGATGCTGCCATCAATCCTGGCAATTCTGGAGGGCCTCTACTTAACGCTAAGGGGGAGGTAATTGGCATCAATACTGCTATTATTCAAAATGCCCAAGGATTGGGATTTGCTATTCCAGTTAATGCAGCTAGAGATATCGCTGAAGAATTAATTGCGAAAGGGAAAGTAGATCATCCGTATTTGGGTATCCAGATGACAGCAATTACCCCTGAAATAAAACAACAGTTAAAAAGCCAGAAAAACTTGGACATAGAATCAGAATCAGGTATTTTGATTGTCAATGTGGTTCCCAACTCTCCCGCAAACAAAGCAGGATTAAAGTCTGGTGATTTGCTGCAAAAGATAAACGACCAGGAAATTACTCAGGCGGATCACGTACAACAAGCTGTAGCAAAAACCAATGTCGGAGACGAATTAAGCCTCGGCTTGCTCAGAAACAAAAAGCAGTTAGAACTTAAGGTGAAAGTAGGTATACTCCCACGTCCACAAAAAGTTAGTCCCTAATGTGCTTGAACTTTCACACCTGAGATCTCATGAAATCTAAAACATTGTAAAATTTTCCTCACCTTTGAAGAAATCAGTTGGATTTGATATCTAACTGATCTCTTTTTTTTACTACTCGATGACTAGCCGAATTGCGATCGCATATTGAGTAAAGTATTATGTTTAAAAGATCTTAGCCATCAGATATAGCTTGATTTGACTAATTTTACTTAATTATGTTCACATTAAGCGTTAAGTTCGGTACATTATGTCAGTACTGTATGATATATTAGTGTCTGTTGAAAAAAAATTTTTCAGCAACGTTCATACTAGGGGGTATGGCGGAATTGGTAGACGCTGCGGATTTAAAATCCGTTGAGGGTAATTCTTCGTGGGAGTTCAAGTCTCCCTACCCCCATCACCTTGTGGTGCTCGTGATTCATAGTTTTTGTGACTTTACTCATAACTTTGCCGTAACGGTAAGCTTATGCTTCCAAAACAACACGGCAACTTTATGCTTCTAGTTTTTATTTTCTAATACCAAGTTTCTGTCTAGCTTTTTTTAATGCAGCACGAACTTCCTTCTCACGAAAATATCCTGGTTGAGAAATTAGTTTTGAAACATTAGATTCGCTAGGATAAATGT
>CALLPS010000332.1 GCA_938015355.1 uncultured Pleurocapsa sp. | reverse complement strand
AATTTAGCAGAAGATTGGGTGACTTTTAGTCTGTGGCAAAGATTACATCAAAAATTAAAAGAAGCATTGTATAGTATTACTCTGGCTGATTTATATTACGATGCTCGTAGTTGGCAGGCAGCCCAAGGAGAAGAGAATAATTTTGTGGTTTAGCTGTAAAATTTCAGATGATTCGATCGCAGGAATCTTTGTAAATCAACGATAATTATTTTTGAACAACAGTCTGATTTTATATCTTAGATCGAGTATTTTGTAACAGATAATTGTAACAATTTTATTATCTTCTGTAAAAAGTTTTATGTATCTGATTGTCTCGCCAGCAGACCTTACTCTGTTCTCAGAACAAGATGTTTTAACTTTGGATACTTTTACCCCTTTTTCCCCAAAGTTACACATCCGATGACATTGATCTTCTTTAACATTCTTGTCTCTCCCCGAGAATTAGTATTGGGATCGTTTTCTCGTAATACAAAAATACCAATTGATAAATTTATGATCAGACCTTTCGACAAATAAAACAGGAAGATAACCTTGTTCCAATTTGAGATTAGTGATTTAACGGTAAGTGTTGTATTTATCCCCTTAGTTTCCTTGTCAAGCTTTGTTTTAATCTGGGCAGGGATAGTCGATTACTTGATTGGCGATCCCTGGGGATGGCTTCATCCAGTGCAGGTTATGGGATGGGTAATTCAAAACTACACGAAGTTAGCTCTTAAGCTTTGTAATCCTGGTTGGCAGCGTCGTTTAGCGGGAATACTATTAGGATTGTTGTTGATTATTGGAAGTGGATTTTTAGGCTGGTTGATTATATGGGGATGCAGTATAATTAATCCTCTGCTGGGAACAACGATCGCAATAGTTTTACTTGCCAGTTGTTTTGCTGAAAAAAGTCTGAGACTTGCCGTTGAGGATGTTTTAGCATCCTTAGAAACTGGGGATCTGATTAAATCGCGATCGCGTCTTAGTATGTACGTTGGACGAGATACTGATAATTTATCTCCATCAGAAATACTCAGAGCTTTACTGGAAACTGTGGCGGAAAATGCTGTGGATGGAGTTACTGCACCTTTATTCTATGCTATTGTAGGCTCTTTTACTCCTCTGGGAGCAGTTCCTTTCGCCTTAGCCTATAAAGCCGCCAGCACTCTGGATTCAATGGTCGGTTATCTTGAGCAACCTTATACTGATATCGGTTGGTTTTGCGCCCAATTAGAAGACTATTTGACCTGGATTCCCTGTCGTTTAACTGTTACCACTCTGGGACTTTTTTCTGGTCATCCACTACGGGTATGGAGTATTTGTCGTCGCGATGGGATTAAAGATCCCAGCCCCAACTCAGGCTGGAGCGAGGCTGCATATGCAGCGATCTTAGGAGTACAGCTCGGAGGAAGTAATACTTACAAAGGAGTAGTGAAAGAAAAGCCTTTGTTGGGAGATGCTATAGATACTATCTCTGTCTCTAAGATTAATCAGGCTTTAACCTTAACTCGTGCTTGTTTTTTGGTTTGGATAGCGATCGCTGTTGGTACGGATATTTTTATCTCTAGAGGAAATCTGTATTTCTAATATATTTTTATTTTTGTTGTTATTTGGTAGCAATCAATACTTATTTAGTAAGCAATAAAAAAATAGAGCGTTATACTGTTTTACAGAGAAAATATAAGCCGACTAAGGTAATGTTGTTTCTCTCTCTACGCCCAATAAGTAACTATACCTATTTTGTATTTTGTATTGACGTAATGTTTGAGCTACTTTCATTATTCTATACAGGTTAAATAATTAGTTTGATTTTATGATTAAGGGTGATGCCTCAGGTTCCAGAGAGAAGTACTTGATACCAGTTTTATTTGTATTTTATACCTGTAACTCATTCAATTTGACTAGTTATCTTGCGAGTTAATCTAGTAGAGAGAGAATTTGCCAAAAATGTATCTAAAGTAGCTAAAACCAGAATGAATGTTACGTAAACAACAATACGTATCATGTTTATTTGCTACAAAAGAAGCTGTGTTTTTCTATTTCTTATATTTAGTCTCCTGAGATTTTAGGTTTACCCATTCTTGACTATGCCTTCAAATGAACTTTACACAAATTAGGTGATCTTGCTCATGCAAAATAAGAAAATAATCGTGCAGGATAATATCAAGTAAATAGTTATTAACTAATAATTCTGTTGTTCTTAAATTCCATCCTAATTGCCAATGAGAACTTCGTTATAGACTAAAGGACATTTTGAGACTTTAATGTAGGCATCAAAATAGCTATTCGGACATAAATAGATTAAGACAACGGTTCAATCGATGAGAACTGTAAGCAAATTACTAGGGTTAAGGAGTCAACCATGAATTTAGTACAACATACCTTTGAAACGTTACATCTTAGTGGCTGGTTGGAGCCATTGCAACAGGCAAAATCTGACTCGGCAGTCATCAGAAGTAAAATAGATTGGCTTGCGCCCCTCCGTAAATGGTTAAATGGCATTGAGATTAAAGATAGTACTATTGCTCATCGTATCTGTAAGTCAATTCCCAGCCAATGTCCCTTTGAGCGAGAAGTTAAAATTTGGGGTCGGACTATAGTCAAAATTCCTCCTCTATGTAAACTAAACCCCCTTTACAATGAATTGATGACTTTACGTTTTCGGGCAATTTGTTACTTAGCAGATACCTGTGGCGAAGATGTTAGCGTCTACTGTTGAGATAGATTAAAATTGAGTGATCTTCTTTTTAATAGACAATCGTGGCAATTATTGCGCTCAAAGCTTGGTACTTAGAACAGTACGAACCAATTAAACAGGTAATACAGCAACCTTGTACTCTGCGTTTAAGTCGAAACAGCCTCTTGAAAACAGGTTTACGAGCAGATTTTTTAGATGATCGTCTGGAAGTAGAAGGTTGCGACTGGTTTCAGTTATATTTATCAGGTAAAACAGTTGAGTTTTACATTCAGGGTAGCGGTACCTATGTTGTTTCCAATATCGATTTGGTTTCTCAGGAAATTTACTTTAGCAAATGTACTAGCATTTCGGGGTTAGAACCCATAATTTACTATAGCCCCCAGAGTTATTATCAAGCTGCCAATGAAGCTATTACCTCAGCCTTAACTACTATTGTAGAAGATTTTACAATGCGATCGCGTATTCCTATAAGTCTCGAAGTGACCCCTCGCACTCCTAATTCTCCCTTGCGCTTGAGTAACAGCCAATTTAGGAAGATTAGCAAAAGTTTGTTGTTGATTGCTGATGTAACTCCTGTTGCTAGTATCCCTGGAGTAGGACAGTCTGAGTTATTGGTAGACTCCCAAGTCTCTGTGGAATTGGGCTACGGCATCCAAACCAAAGATAATGGTCAAATTTTGCTCCTCAGTCAGTCTCGTCCAGATTTAGAGGGGTTAGCACCTTTTGATATGGCAGGTTATAAGCAGCTCAGTTTTAATAATGGAGCCGAGTTAGGAAAAAGTTTACCTAAGTTAGTCAAGACCTTACTACAGAGATACAGTCTATTTTAGAAGGAAAGAAATACTAACTTCGCTCTTTTTAGCGATTCTGTTCGCAATGGGTAAATGGTGGGTTAAAATTATACTAATTGAGAACAATTCCTATAAACAATTTTAAAATTTTAATTTAATTCTGAAATAATAATCGGAAACCCTATAATTTTTGGTTGCTATCAACAATAAAATGAATCATTCAGTAATTCTCCAGCTTAGTAATCTTACTAAAACCTATCCTAATCGAACAGACAGTAGTCATACGGTAGTTTTAGATAATGTAAGTTTAACTTTAAACCACGGGGAATTATTGGGATTACTAGGCCCATCTGGATGTGGAAAAACCACCTTGCTGAGGGTAGTTGCCGGATTTGAATCAATCTCTCAAGGAACTGTCTCAATAGCGGGAAAAGTAGTCTGTACTAACTGTGACTCTTTAGCAGCAGAAAAGCGCAACACAGGAATGGTATTTCAAGATTATGCTTTGTTCCCCCATTTGACGGTGGCAGACAATATTGCCTTTGGTCTTCAGCATCAGGGAAAAAATGGTAAAAAGAGCATCTTTCCCTCTCAGAAAAATCATACTCAGATCAACCGACGAGTTCATGAAGTTTTAGAATTAGTAGGATTGAGAAGTTTAGAAAAGCGTTATCCTCATCAGCTTTCTGGGGGACAACAACAGCGTATTGCCCTCGCCAGAGCTTTAGCTCCGCAGCCAGCCTTGATTTTATTAGATGAACCCCTCAGTAATTTAGATGTTCAGGTGCGTCATCGTTTACGAGCAGAAATCCGCGCTATTCTCAAGGCAGCAGGAACCTCTGCCATCTTTGTAACCCATGATCGGGAAGAAGCTTTGGCGATCTCCGATAAAATTGCCGTGATGCGTCAGGGGAAAATCGAACAGGTAGGAACCCCAGAGGAAGTGTATCTTAATCCTGCGTCTCGCTTTGTCGCGGAATTTGTCGCTCAAGCTAATTTTTTACCAGCTATCCAAAAAGGACTGGTGTGGCAGACAGAAATTGGGGAGATTCCCCTATCTCAATCTGAGCTTACTGCTAATAATTATGCTGAAGTGAAAACAGGAGAACTAATGCTGCGCCCCGAAGATATTAGCTTGATTCCCGATCCTGACTCTAAAATCGTGGTTCAAGAACGACAGTTTTTAGGTCGAGAATACTATTACGGTATTGAAACCGCTTCAGGTAAAAGAATTTATGCTCGGACGAATTTAGAACGAGCGATCGCAATTGGTACCAATGTTGCTGTATCCTTGACTGTGAAAGCGCCCCAAATATTCACGGTATCTTCTGAGGTTAACAAGTCTTTGGCACCTGTTTCAATTTGATCAGGGATCTTTTATCTGTCTTCTGTAAGAAGATCCACGGCTATGCCGCTGGGATGAATGCTGATAATTCATCTTTTGCCAAATCTTAGCGCAATTGTATAAAAGCGAGATCGCTGTCAAGCAGATTAAACAGCAACAACGATATTCTTTGTGATAGCAATAAGAGATTTTTTTTATATTATTAAAGTCTCTCCAAAGTGAAATAGTGTAGTTGTTCCTGCTCTACAGCCATATTCCCATTCTGCTTCTGTAGGTAATCTGTATTCTCTTCCTGTTTTCTGGGAAAGGCGATCGCAAAATTCAAACCCTCCCTATTAAGGATACACCCATCCGAGTGCAAGCCGCTACGCATATGATGACAACTAGAAATGCTAGTTGTTTAGCAGAGTTTTCTCTTTCTCCTCTGTTTAGAAGAAAATGATCAAGTACTGTTGACTGTTGACTGAATTATTGTCTTTGACGAAATACTTCATAAAGGGCGATCGCTGCTGCCACAGAGGCATTAAGACTAGGGGTTTTACCCACTAAAGGAATTCTTACTAATTGATCGCAATTTTTTTCAGTTAACGAACTCAATCCTTTTCCTTCCGAGCCAATAACTAGCCCGACAGCACCGCTAAAATTAGTTTCATGGAGCAGTTGATCGGTATCAGCGGTAGTGCCATAGATCCAGAATCCCGCTTCTTTCAGTTTAGCGATTCCTTGATTCAAATTTACTACTCTGGCGATCGCCATATTTTCTAAGGCTCCCGCTGCCACTTTCATTACGGTGGAAGTAACCCCCACCGCTCGACGCTGGGGAATAACTAATCCTTGAACGCCCAGTGCCTCAGCAGTACGAATAATTGCCCCTAGGTTATGGGGATCTTCAATTCCGTCCGCAATCACGATTACAGGCTGAGGAGTCTGTTTTGCCTGGTTAATTAAGTCTGATAAGTCCCAATAGGAATAAGGAGCAACTTGAGCAGCAATGCCCTGGTGATTACCGCCCTGAGTTAACTGAGCTAGACGACGAGAATCCACCTCGTCAATGATGGTACCGTTGGCTTTTGCCTCTTTAACCAAAGGATAGAATTGCCCATGAGCCATTAATTTATCGGTGATCCAAATACGATTAATTGGGCGATCGCTTTTTAAGGCCGCTAATACGGCATGGCGACCATAAGTCAAGTCTATTTCTGTGGTAGGTGATGATGATGCGATCGCGGAAACGGATTTAGGCTTGTTGTTTTTCCTGTGTTTAACAGAGATTTTAGGCTTCACGAATAGAATTTTCTCAACAATAAATTTAAAAAATTTAAATCAGGTTCAATGACCAATGATTAAAAAAGTGCGAATAATTAATCACAGCCCTGACCAATAATTAAGCTTAGGTAATAAAGGACTCAATTATCAATAGAATCAAAATCTAACTTATCTAACAATTCTTGCAGACGATGGGGGTTAGTTAGATGAAGATAGCCAATTAATGCTTCCAAGCCAGTTGCTTGCTGATAGGTACGACGATCTAGACGGCGAGGTTTGCTCGTGCAGGCATTGCGACCACGACGTAAAATTTCTTTTTCTGAATCAACTAAATAAGGCAAAAGTAGGGACAAATATATCGCCTGACTTTCGGCTCTTACTTGAGTAACAACTTGACCATGATAGTCAGCCATTCGTTTTGGAGGCATTAAAAGTTTAGTACGAACATATAGTTCAAATACAGCATCTCCAATATATGCTAGAGCGATCGGCGATAGCCTTTCAATTTGAGTTAATTGATTAGCTGTAATCGAATCTGGCATAATCTCCTCAATTTTCCCAAGTTTGAGCCGTGTCTGTTGGCGTGTTGTTATCTTTCTGGTCTGGCAAATTCACATCACAACAGGACGTTACCTGGATGCGCGTTCCCTTGACTTGTACCCTAAAGGGCACTTGTCCTCGTATGGGGATAAACCCGAACATGGGGGTATAACGCGGGGTCGCATCGCTATTTGTTGATATTTTCCAGTGCTATTTCTACCGAATCCTGGAGAGACAGAAATTTCTCTAGGCGAACCAGCTTAACGGTTTGGGTAACTCGTGGATTGGTAACAACCTGCAAGCTTCCACCAGCAGTTTGTGCCTTTTTAACGAGTTGTACCAACGCTCCTAAACCAGAACTATCAATAAAATCAATTTGTGCCAGAACCAACACTATGTTACCTGGTCCTTCGTCTATACAATTACCAATGACTTTACGGAATGCTGGTTCAGAAAAGGCATCTAGTAATCCAGTAAGACGAAATATTTGGTGATTTTCCCTGACTTCACGGGTGCCTCTTAAGCTCACAGTCAGGTTTAGCTGCTCAGGAATAATCTCCTCCTCAACTGTACCTTGATGGTTTTTAACATTAAACACTCTTGTCGTTAGACAGTGTCTTAAAGTTAACTTTATCAATGGTAAAGTATAGCCCATTTTCAAGTCTAATGTTAATTATGGGATTTAACGTAGGTTATTATCGTATTCCTGTAGAATTTTGTCAGAGAGGGCAAAATTTATCTTTTTCTCATAAAAAACCCCGCTTTTTAATAAAAGCAGGGTTGCAGAGCAAGAGGAATTAATTTAAAAATATGTATAGGTTTTAGAATTGCTTGTCTTGACAGGCTATTCTTTATCATTAAACTGATGTTACCTCTGGCAAGTTTTGATTACATTCGTATAAACACTGAGATTTAATTGTCGTTAAAAATCTTGTGGTTGTTTATACTTGGTTTTT
>CALLPS010000331.1 GCA_938015355.1 uncultured Pleurocapsa sp. | reverse complement strand
TTTTCATTATCGACTAAAGATAATAGACTTTGATAAGTTTTCGCTGCATTCTGATAGTCGAATTTGGCTAAATATAGTTTGCCTAAAACTTCTGAATTTTCTTGTTCTCTGGCTAAATTATAATTATCAGATCTTCTACTAATTTTATTGATTTTTGTTTGAATATTAATCGCCTGATCTAAATATCGTACTTGTTGATAAGCAGTAATAAACTGATTAAGTAAATCAAGAGATAAAGGATTTTTAGTAGTTATTTCCCCTTCCAAACTAATCAGACGAGCAGCAATATTTCTTAAATCTAAACCGCGATTTTCTTGCCAAGCGATCGCGCCAATATCCCCTAAAGTTTTGATTTCTTTTTCAGCACTAATAGCGCGGGTTAATTTTAATTGACGATACCATAGCTTAAACGCTTGATCTTGATTGCCTTGATTTAACTCTGCTTGAGCAGACTGATTAAGTTCCAAGATTGTCTTTTCAATGCGATATTTTTCAAAGGAAGATAACTCTCGTTGACCATAACCAGGAGGAATGACAGGATCACTACCGTTAATTTTCACCTCCAACGGATTAGCCGATTGATTCTGAGCCAGCACCATTTCCTGAACAGATAATAAACTAACAGTTACTAATAGCCCAATTAAAATCTTTATTTTCTCACTATTCACTAACTTATTACCTTAGAAACTGCTCTTGTTAAAAAAGCTTATAGCTTATAGCTTATGGCTTATAGCTTATGGCTTATAGCTAATAGCTGCGAACAGTATGGTTAACTCTTACAGACATCAAACTATCAGCGATCATCAAACAAACGGATATACCCCAGTAATAATTTCATTTGCCTTAAGTTTACCGATGCTTGCTCCTGGACTATTTTTCTCAGCTTGTTCTAGACTATTGACTGGTAAAACTAATCTCCGATTAATGCTTGTCGTTAGGGTAATATTTTCCCTCCCCGTAGTCGCAATAATTCCTGCCAACATATCTTCCTTAGTCGTAAATTGAATTGCTTGAGTTCCAATATCTCCTCGATTACCCAACCTGAGAGAATTAACTGCAATCCGTTTACCAAATCCCTGTTGAGAAATTACCGCAATCGAGTCTTGAGAATTAACATTACAGCACCCGACTAAACTTTCTTTTAGTCTCAGGCGCATTACTCGATTCCCTTGGGCATTTCTTCCCATCAGGGGAATTTGCATATCATCAATTGACAAGCGCAAGATCCGCCCTCCAGTCGTGGCAATTGCCATTTCCTGATTTTCTTGAGTAAAACAGAAGTATTTGAGAGAGTCTTTTTCTTTAAGTTTGACCAAGACTAACCCGCGATTACCCAAAGCATCTAATTCAACAGCGTCCAAACGTTTAATAATGCCTTTTTCCGTCAACATTACTAAGTCTAAATTCTGATGATTTTTAGGCAGAAAGAAATGAGCAACGGTACTCTTAGCATCTCTTTGGGCGGCTGATGATAAAAGTTCTACTGCGGGCAACTCCGTAGTTTCAAGAGCGGAGGGGACTTCTTCTATGGGGACAGGATAGACTTTTCCACTATCAGTAACCACAATTAGTTTATCGCGATCGCCAACTAATTCTTGATGCAGGAGAAAATCTTCACCTGTTTTCGGATTAGTCTGAGCAACTTCTGTTTCCGTAGCGGGATTTTCCCAATAAACGCAGCCTGAATTAGTTACTTTCAGCTTCGCTTCGGGGGAACGTTCAAAAGTTAGGCTCGGAGAAACGGTGAGGGCAGGATCTTGTTTCGGAGTTTTTTTCTTGTCGGCAGATTTTTTCTGAGTCGGTTTAGGGGGAACATCTGCGCTGACTTTCACATTGATAATGCGAGTACGACGCTCATCCCCAAACTTGCGTTTTAGAGAGCGCAACTCTTTTTTGAGGGACTTCATTAATTCATGGCGATCGCCTAAAATATTATTCAAGGCGGTAATCCGCTCTTGGAGATCGGCGGATTCTGTTTCTAGCTTTTGTTTCTCTAAACCTGTAATGCGACGCATTGGCATTGCCAGGATCGAATCTCCTTGGGTAGGGGAAAAGTCCAACTCGTCTTGCAGACGTAATTTGGCTGTAGTACCGTCAGGAGCGTGACGTAGGATTTCGATTACCGCATCAATTTGGTTCAATGCGAGTAATAAGCCTTCTACTAAATGCAGTCTTTGATCAGCTTGCTCTAATTCATGGCTATATTGCTTTCTCAGAGTATGTTCACGGAATTTAAGGAATTCTTCCAATACATTGCGTAAAGGTAACTGAACTGGCTTTTTATCAACTAATGCCAGCATAATTGTCCCAAAATTGCTCTGTAATGCTGTCTGGCGATAGAGTTGGTGCAGAACCTTTTGGGGAGTAATATCCTTCTTAATTTCAATTACCACTCGCATCCCACTGCGATCGCTCTCATCCCTGATATCAGAAATTCCTTCAATTCTGCCTTGGTTAACTAAAGCAGCAACTTTTTCGATCCAGCCCGCTTTATTAACCTGATAGGGTAATTCGGTAATAATAATTGCTTTCTTTTCTCTGCGTCGTTTTTTGCCCGTGGCGATTTTCTCAATTTGGGCAATACCACGCATCTTAATGATGCCTCTTCCCGTACGGTAAGCATCTTCAATCCCCTGTACCTCAATAATTTCCCCTCCTGTAGGAAAATCAGGGCCAGGAACTAATTCCCAGAGTTTTTCATCAGTTATTGTCGGGCGATCGATCAGAGCAATTAAACCGTCTACTATCTCTCCTAAGTTGTGGGGGGGAATGTTGGTTGCCATTCCCACGGCAATCCCCGAACAACCGTTCAGCAGCAAGATTGGTAGCTGTACTGGTAAGACAACGGGTTCGGTTTGGGAACTATCAAAATTATCACTAAAGTTGACTGTCTCTTCCCCAATCTCTTGCAACATTGCCTCGTGAGCTACTGGTGCCAGACGAGTTTCGGTGTAGCGCATTGCTGCGGGAGGATCATTGTCTACCGAGCCAAAGTTACCATGACCATCCAACAAAGGATAGCGAGTGGAAAAGCTCTGCACCAATCGAACTAAAGCATCATAGACAGACTGGTCGCCATGGGGATGATATTTTCCTAAAACATCCCCCACCACACGAGCGCATTTACGATAAGGACGATCTGGAGTTAATCCTAGTTCATACATAGCGTAGATGATACGTCGATGTACTGGTTTCAGTCCATCCCTGACATCAGGTAAAGCTCTCCCGACAATTACGCTCATGGCATATTCGAGATATGACCTCTCCATTTCTTGGTGAAGAGGGGTCGGAATGATCTGACCATTTCCTAATAAATTCAGCTGCTGTGCCATTCAAAAAATCTCCAAGAGTTATGGGAAATATGCCAAAAATGCGATCGAAACCTGGATCAAATAAGACAATTAGAAATTAAATATGATAATGTAATCTAACTTTGTTGGGTTATGGCTTAACTTTGCGATCTTAGTTTTTTAAGTCACAATGAAAAAGGTTAACTCCACCTATGTATTTTTATTTTCGTTATTTTTAACATCACGTTTCTCTAATTCAAAAAACTTTCTGAGTAACATCTATGACAACGGTTTTGATTGTAGAAGATGATCCCATTAATTTGCGGGTTTTTTCCAAAATACTAACAAAAAGAGGCGGTTTGCAAGTCCGAGGGACAGAGATTGTCGAAGAAGTCTTGCAATATGCTCAATCAGGAGAAATAGATGCAATTCTGATGGATGTTGCCCTCGCCAACAGTATTTATCAGGGAAAGCCAGTAGATGGGATCAAAATCACCCAAATGCTCAAGGCAGACTCTAAAACTGCCAATTTACCCATTATTTTGGTAACTGCTCACGCGATGGAAGGCGATCGCGAAAACTTTTTGAAGCAGAGTGGCGC
>CALLPS010000330.1 GCA_938015355.1 uncultured Pleurocapsa sp. | reverse complement strand
ATAGCGATCGCTATTCTCTTTAAATATAAATTTAGTTTTCAGTTTGACACCTCCAACTGTTATTAAGTTGCCGTCTTAAGTTGTCTTCTTTCCTTGTGGAAACTTAATTTGCTATTGTAATATTAGTCTTTACTCCAAAGTTATGTACCCTGTCGAACATGTCTGTATAAGCAAACTAATAGTAATATCAACTTGTAGTTGTAATCAACGAAATATCTACACAGTTCAAATATTTTAGTTAAGCTGGCATGTTTCAGCATGAAATAACACCCACAATTTTCTAATTCACTATCCCATATAACAATGAAATTTGAAAAAGATTTGAAAGTACCTGATTCAATTCCTCAAGTTGGTATTGAACAGGCAATTAAACTCATGGAAACAGGGAAGTTATATCGATACAATTTCTCGACCAATTTTGAGGAAGATAGTGGCAGAAAAATTATTGATCGTGAACTCGCGAGTGAAGTAGCTAAGTTAGAAAGTGAGTTTAGTAGTTATACAGGACACAAATATGCGATCGCTGTTAATTCTTGCGGTAGCGCTCTTTTTCTAAGCCTCAAAGCCGCTGGAATTGAATTCCAAGATAAGGTGTTGACTAATGCCTTTACGTTTACAGCAGTCCCCAGCAGTATTGTTCATGCAGGGGGGATTCCTCTTTACGTCGAGTGTAATCAGCAGTATTTAATCGACCTAGAAGATTTAAAAAGTAAAATAGAAGCCAATCCTGATGTCAAGTTTTTTGTCCTTTCTCATATGCGGGGACACATCTCGGATGTAGATGCAATTCAAGAAATATGTAACCAAGCAGGAATTTATTTAATTGAGGATTGTGCCCATAGTTTAGGATCGCAATGGTACGATGACAAGATTGAGAAACACGTGCCTGTTGGTCATCATGGACAGATTTCTTGTTTCAGCAGTCAAAGTTACAAATTAATGAATTCTGGTGAAGGTGGGTTTGTCGCCACCGATGATGAAAAAATCGCAGCATATTGTATTTTGGCAGCAGGTTCTTATGAAAAGCTATACAAAAAGCATATTTCCAGACCTTTTGATGAAGGCTTGTTTGAGTCTCTGAAGCCTGAAGTCCCAAATTTTAGCTTGAGAATGACTAATTTAACTGCGGCAATAATTAGACCACAGATTCCTACTTTGTCCGAGAAAATTTCTCAGTACCAGCAAAATTATAATCAATTAGCAAATATCTTAGCAACTGTTGACAATCTTTCTGTTCCATCGCCCCTAGAAAGAGTAAAGCGAGTACCAGACAGTATTCAATTCAACTTGGTAAACTTTACTTCTAAACAAGCAGAAGAATTTCTGCGCCAGACTGGATCAAGAGGCGTAACTATGCAGATTTTTGGACACATGGATAACGCTCGGTATTTTAAGAATTGGAAATATTCCTTTGAAGATTTACCTGCTTTAGAACAAACCGAACAGATAGTTTCTTTCGCATGTGATCTTAGATTACCCCTATCTTTGAATGTTGAGGATATTAACTTGATTGGCTACATCATCAAGGATGTGATCTACAAAATTGTGGCTTCAGAGAATAGGATAGATTATAAGGAAGGCTTAACTGATAATTTTCAGGATTTAGATGAAGTAGTTTCCAAATACGATAAGTGGGTATCATTTTATGATGAGGAACACCATAACAACGGGTGGAAAATATTACTTAACCATTTTGCATATACCCTCAATTCATACTTGAAAGCTGACGATAAAATCCTAGATGTTGGCTGTGGAACAGGCTTATTAGCCAAAGAATTAAGCTCATATAATTTACAAAATTTACATGGAACCGATATTAGCAAAGAGTCTTTAAAATTAGCAGAAAAACTCAATATCTATCAAAGTTTATCTGTAGGAGAATTAGGCAAAAAACTTGATTTTGCAGACAATACTTTTGATGCCTGGGTATCAAGTGGGGTCTTCACTAGAAAACAAGTCCCACTCAATGCCTTTGAAGAGCTAAACCGAATTTTGAAACCGAATGGTTTGATCATGGTTGCTTTCCGAGTAGAAGACGATGATTACTATTACAACAAAATCAAAGAATACTGTAATCAAAATATCCTTGAGGAAGTCTGGAAAACTAGGCTTGGTGTTTTAAAAAGTTGTAATCACGATTTGGTAATCCTCAGAAAAATAGGAAATCCATGATTGGTAGAGCTAATATCTTCAAAGAACAATTCTAATAGTCAGTAAATAATAGTATTTAAAACTATAGGACTAAGCTGGAGTTACTCTTTAGGGGATTTACGGTTCAAATAATAGTGCCAAAGAATTTTTGTAGCGATCGCTCGATAAGGTTTCCAAGATTCAGCAATGACTTCTAATTCCACTGCTGTGGGGCGAGAAGATAGATCTTTAATTTCTTGAACAGCGATCGCTACTGCGAGATCTTTAGCGGGGAATACATCTTGTCGTTGTAGCGCCATCATTAAATATATATTGACTGTCCAGTCGCCAATCCCCTTAATTTTGGTAAGTTCTTTTCTGATTTCCTGATCTGTTGCGGTAGACAAACTAGCCAAATCTAATGTCTGATCAGCGATCGCTTGAGCTAAGATGCGACCATACTTAGTTTTTTGCCGACTAAAACCAATTTTCTTAAGTTGAACATCATCTAAAAGTAGAAAACTTTCAGGAGTTAAATCGGCTACTACATCATTAAGACGTTTAAAAGTAGCTTGAGCCGAAGCATAAGAAACCTGCTGTCCTAAAATAATCTGGATCAAGGTAGCAAAACCAGGCTCTCTTTGCCATGGTTGAGGATATCCCCAAGTAGCGA
>CALLPS010000329.1 GCA_938015355.1 uncultured Pleurocapsa sp. | reverse complement strand
ATATAGCATGCAGCTCCCCTATATTCAAAAACGCTATTGTTTTGATAGGTCACTTCCAGCCAGGTATTATTGACCACTTGTAAATGAGACCCCAAAATCGGCTGATCTTCTTCGGTAAAGACAACGACTTCTTTGGGGTTATCCTGAAAGTAATTGAAATTATCAGTATAAATTGTACAAGCCGCAATGTCATTGGGATTTTCTAGCTCAAGTCCATAACTTGCTGACGTATCGCCACAGATGGCACCATCAAGGGGCAACGGTAATAAGATGTCAATCGATCTACAATCTACCCCATCGGCATTACAGCCCCGAAAAACAAAATCGCCATCGATTCGAAAGTAAGTTCCGTCATCTTTGGTGGAAAACAAAACTTGCCCTTTAAAAGTCTCTGAACTTTCGTCCCACCACATTTCATCAACCTGATCGATCACAAATGGATCATCTCTTTCCTGCAATCGGATAAAGGCTGTCATATCGATGCTGATTTTACCTTCCTGAAGGTCACAGCTTACTTTCTTGGGAGATAAATAACTCCCTTCTTGAGCAAAGCTAAAAACGGGAGTTGCTCCAGCT
Source organism: uncultured Pleurocapsa sp. (assembly GCA_938015355.1). Lineage (GTDB taxonomy): Bacteria > Cyanobacteriota > Cyanobacteriia > Cyanobacteriales > Xenococcaceae > Waterburya. The sequence continues at coordinate 11,194 of CALLPS010000329.1, read as the reverse complement.
ACAAGGTTCTCTGAGGGAAGAAAGATGCCATCGTTTGGTTGATTCCAAAAAAAACCTTGACCATCAGCAACGATTAGCTGTGTAGTCGATTTGGGGTCTAATATCTGGGGAAAAGGATTTTGTACCGATGCTAAATAGTATCTTTCAACTTCCTGGCACTTAGCATAGGTAGCCTGCGCGCGAGTTTGTTCGGCAATAGCTTCCGAATTCGTAAAGAACATAAAGAGCAGATAACCAATACTCAAAATCGCTGCAAGTAAAAAAGAAAATCGAAGAATCTTCATAATACTTATGTGGAAAAATCAACAATATGATTTACAACCAGCTCGCTATTTGGGAATCTATAATCTTGTTACATTAAAAATGATTGCAGTAAATTCATCTTTTTGTAGCAATTAACATACAAATTATATTACAGATCGATCTTGAGTTTGTGTAATATTACTGAATGTAATATTTAGTTATCTTTGTAGGCAGAATTAAATATAAAACCAAAATAAAAGAGAATAAAGTCAGGGGGAGTGTCTTTTATCTACTACCTACTACCTACTACCTACTACCTGCCTCAACTATCTCCTAATTAATTTTACCTACCTACTTATTAACTTACTTTCTCACCCAAATAAAGCGCCGATCGCTTTACCCATATTTTCGGGCTGCATCGCTGCGGTGGCTGCGGTAGGTTCATAGCCACAATGCACCATACAGTCTTGACATTCGGGATTACCACTCTTTTTGCCGTAGTTACTCCACTGAGTCTGGTTAATTAGCTCTTTATAGGTAGAAAAATGACCTTCGTTTAAGAGATAACAGGGCTTTTGCCAACCTAAGACACTATAGCTAGGGCTACCCCAAGGAGTACAGTCAAAATCTTTATCTCCCATTAAAAACTCTAGAAATAGGGGATTATGGTTAAAGTTCCATTTTTTCTGTCCCGATTTCCAGGGTTGCAGAATTTCTCTGAATAAAGCTTTAGTCTGCTCCCGTTGTAAAAAGTTTTCCTGATCAGGAGCCCACTCATAACTATAGCCAGGAGAAACCATCATGCCATCTAAATTGAGTGTCTCTAGATAGTCAAAGAATTCCTGCATCTCTTGTGGATTTGCTCCCTCAAAGACGGTGGTATTAGTGGTGACTCTAAAACCTTGCTTCTTGGCGGCTTTAATTGCAGCGATCGCTTTGTCAAAAACTCCCTGACGATCGACACATTTGTCATGCTGTTCCCGTAACCCGTCTAAATGAACGCTGAAAGTTAAATAGGGAGAAGGTTTGAACTTACTTAGGCTTTTTTCTAGGAGAATGCCATTTGTACACAGATAGATAAATTTCTTCCGTTGAATCAAACCCTCGACAATCTGCTCAATCTGAGGATGCAAGAGAGGCTCTCCACCAGGAATTGACACTACTGGCGCTCCACATTCTTCTACCGCAGCAAAACACTGTTCAGGAGTAAGATTTTGCTTCAATATTTCTGTGGGATGCTGAATCTTACCACAGCCAGAGCAAGCTAGATTACAGCGAAATAGAGGCTCTAGCATTAAGACTAAGGGAAAGTGTTTCCGCCCCATTAAACGCTGGGTAACAAGGTACTTTCCTACCGTAACTGCTTGTTGAAGTTGAACTGCCATAATTTTATCTCCTCAGACACACCGAATTTCTTTCTATCTAATGTAATAGCTCACGGTTAAGTTTGCGGTACAAAAGTCTAGTCTTGAATAATATCCTAATTAAAGAATCCTTGCCGTTAACTGTTTGCCACAACTCTTGATAGCGATCGCCAAGTCGTTTACCAATATTAGTTTTGGTACAACCATTATCAATGCCCAGATATAAAAACCTTGAAGCAACAGAAAACGTTATGAATCGCTATAGCGATATTTTATAAAATTAGGATTTGGCGATCGCAATTTAATTAACGTAAAAGTCTGGAGTTGTTTAGACAAAGATTTAGAAGGTTGCATGATCTTAGGTAGAAACTTTCTTAATCGCTATAAAATTACTTTTGATGAAATTAATAATAAATTGATTATACGCTGCCTTAAAAGCTAGATTCTACTTTGGTTAATTGAGTATGTCTGTTTTACTAGACAACTATGAATCATTAATTTGAGTAATTAATTTTCAGCTTTATAGTTGCTCTAAGAATTTTACTTCAAATATTAATAACAGTTCGAGCCGAAAATATAAACCCATAGACAGATTTTACGATGAAACTTTTTTATATATCTTGGAATATAGGCAATATCAAAGCTAATCGATAACTATTCTATATTAGGGAGAAAACCATGCCTAACGTGACCATTACCGTCAAGGATGATGAACCTTTTTTAATTAAGGGTGATATATCTATTGTAGATGCAGAGGGTAAAGAAATCGAGACAGATGCTTCTGCGATCGCCCTGTGTCGCTGCGGTGCTTCTAGTACTCAACCTTTTTGTAATGGAACACATAAAAAAATTGGCTTTGAATCTAAGGTACGAGCATCTTAAGTATTTGATGTTAGACAATAATTAATCGATGAAAATATTTCAAGTTTTTGACTTTTTTGTTTTTATAGATGATGAGTAATATCAGTTAAGTCTAAAAAGTTATTGCAAAAAAGATAGCGGTCTTATTTAAGAGAGCACTCTAAAAAAGAATCTAAAGTATCAGAAGAAAAATAACTAAATAACAGTAAATAGAATGACAGACTACGATTTTTTAATTATTGGTGCGGGTACGGGAGGAATGGCAGCAGCCAAGAAAGCAGCAAACTATGGCATGAAGGTAGCTGTCATTGAAAGAGAGAAGGTGGGAGGAACTTGTCTTAACCGAGGTTGTACTCCCAAGAAGTTGATGGTATATGGGGCAGATTTTGCCCTCAAAGAGCCTTTAGCAAGTAGTTATAGCTGGGACAAATGCGATCGACAAGTTGATTGGTCTAACTTGATGAAAAATATTCATAATCGTTTAGATGCCATTAGTAATTCCTTTAAAGAGACATTTGCCGAAAAAGGAATCGATCTAATTTATGGTGATGCCAAGTTTACAGGGAATAATACCGTAAAAGTAAAAGATCAAGAAATTACGGCGGATAAAATCCTCATCGCTGTTGGCGGACATCCCATCAAGCCAGATTTCCCTGGTAGTGACTTAGCTATAACCTCCCGTGGTATGTTTCAACTCGATCGCATTCCTAAAAAGCTAGCAATTGTCGGTGGTGGCTATATTGGAGTCGAGTTTGCCAGTATAATGAACGCTTTTGGTTCAGAAGTAGTTTTCATGGACACCAGTGAATTAATTTTATCAGGATTTGATCAAGAACTTAGAACCACAGTTCAACAAGGATTGATCGACCGTGGAATTGAGTTTATCGGGGAAACTACTGCCGAGAAGATTGAACAACAAGGAGAGCAACTCAAGCTACATTTAGATAGTGGCAAAACTATTCTTGCCGATCAAGTATTATTAGCCACAGGGCGCGCACCCAATACGAAAACTCTCGATTTAGATCAAGCAGGGGTCAAAACAGGAGACAAAGGAGAAATTAAAGTAGACGAATATTGTCGCACCCAAAATCAACACATATACGCAGTGGGAGACTGTATAGATCGAGTTCCCCTAACTCCCGTGGCAAAAGCCGAAGCCGAGGCGGTGGTGGAAACCCTCTATGGCAAAAAACCTATATCTATTAATTATGCTGATGTTCCTTCGGCAGTATTTTCTCGCCCAGAAGCAGCGACAATTGGCTTGAGTGAATCGGAGGCAAGGGATAAATACGACCAAGTTAAGTGCTATTGCGATCGCACTACTCCCATGCTTTATAGTCTGGCTGACGATGCCCAGCAAGAAAAAATAACGATTAAATTAGTTGTAGTTGGCGAAGAAGAGAAAATTGTCGGTGTACACATGGTTGGAGAACATGCAGCGGATATGATTCAATGCTTGGCTGTAGCCATCCGTAAGGGAATCACCAAGCAGGATTTAGATGATTCTTTTGGCATTCATCCGACAATTGGCGAAGAGTTTATGTGCATGGATTAATATTTTACTTAGCGGGGAGAAAGATGCTAATTTTGCGGTGTGTAGTTCACCGCATCGTCTGATTTTCCCTAGAAATTAAGGCGTTGGTAATTGAAAGTATGATCATTACCTCTTTCGGACTACCAATAATTTTTAGTATCGCACTCAATAGCAACAATGTCGGCGTTAACCAATCTCCCCAACGCACATATAGAGTTTTAGATTGACGACGGTAAATTGTATGGGCATGAATTGCATATTGATTAATATCTGAAATCCACCGTGTCTTACCGTGAGGATCAACGATCGCTGAATATCCTGTGTTAGTCGCTCTAGCCGCCCAGCGATCGCTTTCTATCGCACGCATTACATCATGGGCATGGTGTTGAGGGGGCATCGTCGTACTATAATGGGCATTATTCGATGCCGTAATGATAAACTCTCCTCCCGCTTGTGCTTGCCGTAGGAAATGGTAAGGAAAGGCTGATTCATAGCAGATAGCGACAATTGCTCGACCAAAAGGGGTCTCAAATATTTGATTAGCTTTTCCTGCTGCTAAATGTGCTTCTAAGGGTGATAAGCGAGCGATAAAATTGCCGATAATAGATTCAAACGGAATATATTCTCCTAACGGCACTAGTTTATATTTATCGTAGCGACTATAGGTTTTACCTTCTCCTGTTAGGGTAAACAAACTATTAGTAAAACTGTTTCCTTCTTTTCCATGAGCACCCACCCAAGCAGGTACTTTTTCTTGAATTACAGCCTGATAAAAACTAGAATCAGCAACAATATCTGACCAGTAAAAAGGAAGTGCCGTTTCGGGAGTTAAGACGACATCAACTCCTTGTCTAGCTAATCTTTGATATCCAGAAGTATAGCCTGCGATCGCTTTGCGCCCACCTTCAGAGAAAAGTTTTATTTCATTGGAAATATTTCCTTGGATAATACCAACTTTTAGCGGGCTTAAATTATCTTGTTCTAAGGGTATTTGATAGAGGTAATAGCCACTTAAATGTCCTAAAAAGAAAACTATTACAGGAGAGATGATCAATAATAGTTTATTCTTGGAATCTACTTGATTACGCCACACTAGCAATGCTTCGGCAACTAGTCCATTAACGGTAATAATTAATGCTGCTACCGTATTGACTCCTGATAGTTTTCCTAACTGTAAAACAACTAAATTATGAGGGCTTTGAGTATAGGCGATCGCTGACCACCATAGAGGAGTAAAGCTCCATAACGTCTCTAATCCACACCATAAAGCGACACCAAGCAGAATACAAATTAAACTACTATGAATACTTTGTTTCTCAATTCTTTTAGTAAAAGTATGAAACAAAATCGACCAGGTAACAACTAATCCTGCACCCCATAAAGTAATAAAAATCCAACAGAAAATTGCCACCAACAAACTAGCCAGCCAGGGTACTCCCATCCAGGTCATGGGATGAACTCCTGTAATCCAAAACAAGGCTAAACCATGATAGCCAATTCCCCAAGCTAAGGCAATAATTATGATTGACTTCAGTGATTTTAGTTGTCTGATAAATAGCCATAAAGGCGCTAAAGTAATCCAAGCAAAATACCAAGCACTAACTGGTGCGATCGCTAATCCCATTAAGATTCCACTAAGTAACGATAGGGTAATCAGTTTGGTTTGCTTTGGCATTATTAACTTTAAGAAAAAATATTTAGCTTATCTATCTTACAGGCGATCGCACTTTGTTGAAGATTAACTATCCTCATCATGTCCGTTTCTAGATCCTGATAATTGAAACTTAACTAAAATTATTTTTTCAACTTAGTCGAATTGTCTACTAAACTTTGGGCAAAAGCATCAAATCTTTGACCTAGTTTATCATCTTTTAAGTCTCCTGATTGGTCAAAAGCTTGCCACGCTTGTCCGATCGCAATTTGTTCAGGAATCACCCAGCCATGTACCCAGCGCACTATAATTCTGAGATCATTCAAGGCATTACTATTTGATTGTCCACCTAGGACACTGATTAATCCTGTTACTTTATCGGCTAAATGATCAAAGCTCATTAGATCCAAAGCATTCTTCATCACCCCACTAACACTACCGTGATATTCAGGAGTTGCTAAAATTAATCCATCCGCAGCTTTTACTTTCTCTCGCAATACCTCAACATCGGGATAATCAGGATATTCACTGCCACCGTCACAGAATGGCAAGCTCATTTCTCTAAGATCCAAAATTTCTGCTGACGCACCCAATGCCTTTACTCGATTAATTGCTTGTTCTAATGCTAAAGCACTATAAGAATCTTGTCGGAGACTACCCAGAATACCGATTACTTTAACCATAAATATTTTTCCGATCAACTCATACTCATTACGACTACGTATAAATTAACAAATTTTTTTATTAATTGCCAAGTCAGACTAAATCTCCTTGAGAGATCCTTACCAGATAACTTGCGATCGCTCTAAAATAACCTGATAATAAATAGCAACGGTTTGTTTTGCCAGATCATCCCAACTAAAATATTTAGCGATAGATTCATAGGCATTATTAACCAATTGTTGAGAGTGGAGGGGATTTTTCAACACGGATAAAATACCCCAAGTCAAAGAGTCAGGATCATTAGCCCGAGTCACAATTCCTGTCTGGTTGTGCTGCACGACTTCAGGAAGTCCACCCGTGTTAGAAACAACTACAGGGACACGAGCCGCAAAGCTTTCTAATGCCACAATACCAAAAGGTTCATATAAACTGGGAAAAACAGCACAATCGGCAATAGTTTGAAATTTATCCAAATCAGCATCAGACATAAAGCCAGTAAAATAACACTGCTCCCAAATTCCCAAACATCTGGCTTGATGCTTTAAGCGATCAGTATTACCACCGCCAATAATCACAAACTTCACCCCACCTCCCATGGCATGAATAATCTGAGGAGCGGCATTAAGTAAGACAGAAATCCCCTTCTCATAGGTCATGCGTCCGACATAGTAGATAATTTTTTCCTGATCATTAGCAAAGCGACGACGAAACTTGATGCGATCAAAATTATTGCCGTGACGTTTCTTTTCGGGGCGAATGCCATTGTATACTACATCAATCTTATCTACAGGGGATTGAAAAACTCGCTGAATTTCCTGACGCATATACTTGCTACAGACTATGATTCGCCAGGCTTCATGGGACAGCAGCTTTTCCTTGCCATTAATATATTGCTGTCTGATATTGTGAATGCCGTTATAACGTCCATACTCAGTAGCATGAATTGTCGCCACCAGAGGAAGTTTAAAAGTATGCTTAAGAGCGATCGCTGCATCTCCTACTAGCCAATCATGAGCATGAATAAGTTCAAAGTCATCATGTTTTTCTAGTAGCTGACCACCAAGGCTGCCCATACTATCATTCATATTGACAACCCAATGAAAAAAATCATTGCCATGAGTCACTGGGCAACGGTAAAGATGAATTCCTTCCACGATTTCGTAACTGGGGGCAGAACCAAATTCAACGGTGACTAGATGAACTTCATGTCCTAGTTTAACAATTTCTGGATACAATTCCGCCACGTGACGGGCAATTCCTCCAACAATACGGGGTGGGAACTCCCAAGCTAGTGCTAAAATCTTCATTCTTTTGATTCCTCACTCTTATCGCATTGTAGATAGCTATAACTCTACCTGAGTTATGACTTTATATCTGGTTTAAAAATTTATTATTTAAAATTAATAATTTAAAATAAATTCTAATTAAAATAAATTCTAAATTCCTAGTTAATTTGCCTTGATTATTTGCCTATGATACACAACTCTCTTAGGAATCAAAATCTTTTGCGACATAAAAAAGGGGCAGATGCCCCTAGAAGATGAATTTATTTTTTATTAACTAATTAATTAGGTAAGTGATTTCATGGTCTTAAACTAATCATTTAAGCGTTAGAGTCAATTCTGCCGTAGAATATACCACGAACTCTTACTTCTTCTGGTTCTTCTGCACCGAGGTCAGTTGCAGAAGGCTGTTCACTCTCAAACACCCCAGCGATTTCTCCAGTGTCACTATCTATTTTAGTGATGTTTAGAGACATCTTTCCTTTGCGGGAAACAAACTCTTTAACGTTGGCGTTAGAAAATCTTTTGTCATCAGCTAGTCCAGGCAAAGCTACGGCATTATCATAACCACTAGCAAGACTACGTCCTTTAGGGTCGAGGAATACTTGTCCACGATAGGAAGGGACGTTGAATTCACCTTTAAAGTTGGTTGAAGTATTGATCGAATCAGTACTATTGGCAGTAGTAGCAGCAAATTGCTTCATGGTGAATAGGAAGGGAACTTCCTTACCCCCAGGCAATAAAACGGTAGCTGGTTGGAAATCAATACCGTCAATTTCAGTGAAGGTCAAAGTACCATCATCATTAGCATCGATGGTTCCCTGAATCTGATCTAGACTAGCGGTATATCTAGTCAACAATTTGCCTTGAATAAACTCAGCTTTTTGGCGTTTACTAACTGGTTCTTCTTTGACGAAATATTCTCGTGGCTCCATACACAAATCACGAACAGCATATTGTGTTCCTGGTGCAACTTGAATGGTGTCACGACTGCTATCGGGCAATTCTAAACAAGTATTAGCAATTCCTGTATTCAAAATATCGTCGTAAGTTAGATCATTTCTACTTACGTTACTAGAATCACTACAGGCTGTCAGTACTCCCAAGCACAATGCTAAGAAGCTGGCAATAATCGTACGGTATCTCATAGTCAATTTCATTTTGTCAATTTTTAGATTTAACATCGAGCGCGAAAGATGTTGCAAATAGGCTCTTCTTAAGAAATTAGCCGTTTTTATAGATGCTTTCTACTCTACCAAATAAGGACTACTATTCCATCGATCTCCAAAAAAAACCTGTTGGACAAGTTGTATCATTTGGCAACAACTATTCCGTAATCGGTTTAAGATCGTTGTAAATTCTGTATAAATGTATAAAGTAGACAAAGTTCATTTTTACTCTTATTCGGTACATGACTCAAGATCAAGACAGCAACTCGATGGATTCTGATCGCCTATTGAAAGATTCAGCAAGAGATCTTTGTGCCTTAGCAGAGCAAAATCAGCAGGACAGTCTATTTCTACTCTCTTTGTTACGTGGTTTAGAACAAATTCATCGCCAAATTAGAATAGATTATTTTGAATCTGCATTACCCCAGACTCGCCATGATTTATACCAATTTGTGAGAGATATTGAAGATAAAGGTGGCTGGCCTTACATCGAACGAATGAGATTGAGAGACTTATTGAAAAACTTAGAACCGAATCAGATCCAGGCAAATACTACCTCAAATGAATCTAATTCCCCGCAGCAGGAATCTGGAGAAGTTTAACTAGTGATTGAAGTGGCATTGGCTAGAGAAATTTGGTTTTCAAACCATAAAGAAACAGTTAATCTGGAAGGTGTTATCTTTTATTACTAAATAAATTTTTGGCTTTATGGCTTTTACTATTAATCCCATCAAATTTGGTACGGACGGCTGGCGAGGAGTAATTGCAGCTGATTTTACCTTCGAGCGAGTAGCTATGCTGGCACCAATAGCTGCTCAAGTCTTAGCAGATAATTATGGAGATACTGCCACAAATCGGACTGTGATTGTGGGCTATGATCGCCGTTTTATGGCAGAAGATTTTGCCAAGTTGACCGCAGAAGCAGTTCAGGAAGCGGGGTTTGATGTAATGTTATCAGAATGTTTTGCGCCGACTCCTGCTTTTAGCTGGGCGGCAAAAGCCCATAATGCTTTGGGTGCCATTGTGATGACAGCATCCCATAACCCTGCTGCCTATTTAGGATTTAAAGTTAAAAGCGCCTTTGGTGGTTCTGTCCCCCCTGAGATTACCGAGCAAATCGAAGCAAAACTGGGTCAATCTTTACCGAAAGCAAAACCAGGGAAATTAACCATGTTTGCTCCTTGGGAGAGTTATTGTCAAGGTTTACAACAAAAAGTTAATATTGCCGCCATCAAAAATGCGATCGCCTCAGACAAGCTTAAAGTTTATGTAGATGTGATGCATGGTGCAGCAGCCACAGGCTTAGAACGTCTTTTGAGCTGTCCTGTAGAGGAAATAAATGGCGATCGCGATCCCTTATTCGGTGGAGGGGCCCCCGAACCCTTACCCAAGTATCTTCCTGACTTTTTCAAGGCGATTAAAGCAGGAGCAAAACAGTATCCCGATAGTCTGCGGGTGGGGCTAGTATTTGATGGAGATAGCGATCGCATTGCGGGGGCGGATGCTGAAGGTAATTTCCTTAGTTCCCAGATCTTAATTCCGATTTTGATTGAGCATTTGGCAGAACGGAAAAACTTTACAGGAGAAATTGTTAAAACCGTCAGTGGTTCGGATTTAATACCCCGTTTAGCGGCATCCTATGGACGCTCAGTATATGAAACTCCCATCGGCTATAAATATATTGGCGATCGCATGTTACAAGCCGAAGTAATGATTGGTGGGGAAGAATCGGGGGGGATTGGCTATGGAACTCATATCCCCGAACGGGATGCCCTCTTATCGGCGCTGTATGTCCTCGAAGCAGTAGTAGAATCGGGAGAAGAATTAGGCACCATCTATAAGCGACTCCAGCAGAAAACTAATTTTACAGCCCATTATGATCGCATAGATCTTCCTTTAGCCAATATGGATGTCCGAGCTAAACTACTAGAACGGTTGCAAAACGAGACACCTAAAGAAGTTGCAGGAATGACGGTAGTTGATTGTCTGGATGTTGATGGCTATAAATTTAGGATGGATGATAATACTTGGTTGCTAATTCGCTTTAGTGGAACAGAACCAGTGTTACGGCTTTACTGCCAAGCTACTACCATGCCAGAAGTACGCAAGGTTCTAGAATGGGCAAGAGATTGGGCTAACTCTTAACAGGGCTTCGCCCTAGCTCTAAGCTTTAAGCCTTAAGCTATAAGCCTAGAGCTTTAACCGCAATTTTGCTTGATTTCGGGAAGACGTTCCCCTGAGTTATTAGTTCGATATGCAGTTAAAATTATTTCTCCCGACTCAGTTACCTTAATGCCCCTGGCTGGCTGTATCTCCCCCTGACTAGTTTCTATGGGTTGGGGGATGACAGATGTGGAATTTGTTTCGCCGTTGACAGCGATGTTAAGAGAGTTCAGAGGTAATCCTGGTTCGGGAACAATACCACC
>CALLPS010000328.1 GCA_938015355.1 uncultured Pleurocapsa sp. | reverse complement strand
GGTTATAGATAACTTATGAACACAGCAAAAAATGCGATCGCACAGTCAAGCATAGAGTCAAGCAAAAACATTACTTTTGACTATATTCATCTGGAGTCCATGGCTGAAATATGGCAGATAGCTGCCGATAAGTTTGGTGATACAATTGCTCTCCAAGATCCTCATGCCAAAACAGCAGTAGCGATTAACTACCGAGATTTACACGCCAAAATTAAACAGTTTGCCATTGGTTTACAAATTCTTGGGATTCAGCCTCAGGAGAAAGTGGCACTGTTTGCTGATAATTGTCCCCGTTGGTTTATCGCCGATCAAGGTATCCTGACATCCGGAGCAGTAGATGTAGTGCGCTCTTCTGGTGCAGAGCAGCAAGAATTAACTTATATTCTGGAAAACAGCGACAGCACAGCTTTAGTTGTAGCAGATCGGAAAACTTTAGCCAAACTTACTCCTGAATTACCCAATTTGGCGATCGCCTTAATCGTTCTTCTCAGCGACGAGATGCCCCCAGAAGATATCGCGATTAAAACTCTGAATTTTCAGCAGTTAATGAAACTGGGAGAAAATAATCAGTTACAGCCTGTTGAGCAAAAAAAAGATACCCTGGCAACTCTGCTCTATACTTCTGGCACTACAGGAAAGCCCAAAGGAGTGATGTTGAGCCATGGAAACTTACTACATCAAGTAAACTACGTCAAAACCATATTTCAACCCCAACCAGGAGACGTAATCCTCTCAATTCTTCCTAGTTGGCATGCCTATGAACGAGCTGCGGAATACTTTTTCCTGTCCCAAGGAGCGACCCAAGTTTATACATCAATCCGTCACTTCAAACAGGATTTAAAGAAATTTCAACCCACTTATATGGTGGGGGTACCCCGTCTCTGGGAATCCCTTTATGATGGAGTCCAGAAATTGTTGTCTTCCCAATCAGCCTCCCAACAAAAACTGGTTAAATTTTTCCTCAAAAAGTCAGAAGAGTATATCGTGACACAGCGCATTGCTACTAATACTTGTATCGATAAATTTAGTGCCTCCGCTTCAGAGCGATCGCTTGCTAAACTAAAAGCAGCAGCACTCTATCCGATTCATATCCTAGGAGATAAATTGGTATATCATAAAATCCGTGCTGGGGTAGGGAATATCAAGGCTGTCTGTAGTGGAGGTGGTTCTCTCGCCAAATATCTCGATGACTTCTACCAAACCGTAGGTATTGATGTCTTCGTTGGTTATGGACTCACGGAGACATCTCCGATTACTAATGGACGTAGTCCAAGTCACAACATTCGAGGTACGGCAGGACGACCTTTCCCTAAGACAGAAATTAAGATTGTCGATCCTCAAACTCGCCACACACTTCCCCCAGGAGAACGAGGACTAGTTCTCATAAGAGGTGGTCAAGTCATGCAGGGTTATTATAAAAATCCTGAAGCCACAGCCAAGGCAATTGATCAAGAGGGCTGGTTTGACAGTGGCGATTTAGGTTGGTTGACTCCGTACAATGATTTAGTCCTCACGGGACGAGCCAAAGACACAATTGTCTTAACTAATGGCGAGAATATTGAACCCCAGCCAATCGAAGATGCTTGTGTGCGGAGCTGCTATATTGAGCAAATTATGTTGGTGGGACAGGATCAACGAGCATTAGCTGCATTGATTGTACCTAACCTAGAAAACTTAGAGAAATGGCTGAAGGAGCAGAACTTAGATCTTAAACTGCCTGAAATAAATAGTTCCTCTGAGTCGGTTAGCCAAAGTGATCTGCAAAATCAGGCAATTATTACCCTCTATCGCAATGAACTGAGTCGAGAGGTACAAAATCGCCCTGGCTATCGTGCAGATGACCGTATCGCCAATTTTCGCTTTATTGTAGAACCCTTTTCCCAAGAAAACGGTACTATGACCCAAACTTTCAAAGTCAAGCGTCCCCAAGTCAGAGATAAGTACCAAAATCTGATCAATGAAATGTTTACTGTTTAATTTCATAAGTTTAATTTCATAATCATTATCTAAAATCAATCAGGTTATGGAAGAAATTGTCTCCAAAACTAGTTTTATAAGCTAAAACTAAAAAGATTAAAAATTCAGGTCATAATCTAGCCAGATTAGAAAACAACCTGTAATCTTTAAGCTGCAATCAAAATTAAGAATTAACGAAGAAACCGAGATTATGGATTATTCCAACGCTAGCCTACTTTTGAAACGCCCTGTGACTGTTAAAGCAATTGTTACAGCTCAGTGGAAAGAAGAAGTGACCCAACAATTACAAAAACAGGTAGCACAGTTAGACAAGCAGATGCAGCAGATCGAAATGCAGGGCAAGAGAACCATTGATGAAATCACCAAGCAGTCAGGTGCAGGGACTCCTCAGGTAAAAAAACAAACTGAAAATATCCAAGGACAAGTTAATCAAAAAAAAGCAGAAATGCTAGAAAAGAAAAACCAGTTTCTCCAACAATTACAGCAAATTCAATTATTAGAACTAGATCAAGAAGTCGTCCAAGCCCAGATGGAAAGTTTCTTTCGTTTAGAACAGGGGGACAATCTGGTGAAAAAACTCAATATAGAGGTCGTTCTCAGAGATGGTGTCGTTGAAGAAATTAGGGGTGAAGTTTAAACTTCGCAGTAAAGTGTCACTTTGTTAAATAATTATGAAAGTGAGAGTAGCAAAAAATATAAACCTTCTTAAACATTATTGTTTTCGGGAAACGATAACCTGAGAATTAGAAATATAGGAAGTGGTAGGTACCGAGGAAGCAAGTTGAATATCAAAGCGATCGCCCGTTGCCCTGGGAAAGTTATTTGTCTGGGGGAAATTTTATTTGATTATCTTGCTGATGAATTAGGCAAGCCTGTATCAGAAGTTACATCTTGGACTTCTTATCCTGGGGGTGCACCAGCTAATGTCGCCTGTGCCTTAGCAAAATTGGGAACCCCTGTGGCATTTATTGGTTGTGTTGGTAAGGATAAACAGGGTCAGGAATTAGTATCACTTCTAGAGTCTATTGGAGTCGATGTTTCTGGTGTTCAATACCATGAGAACAAGACTACTAGACAAGTATATGTAACTCGCACAAAACAGGGCGATCGCAAATTTGCTGGATTTGGGGGGAAAACATCTGATCAGTTTGCCGATGCCTATCTTCAGGCTGATCTCCTACCGACAGAACTATTTTTAGATGCTGACTATTTAGTCTTAGGCACTCTGGAATTAGCTTACCCCCAAAGTCGGGCTACTATCATGAGAGCTTTAGATCTGGCATTAGAGTACCATCTAAAGATCGTCTTAGATATCAATTGGCGACCCATGTTCTGGCAAGATCAACAACAGGCGCGATCCCTCATCAAAGATCTCTGGCAATATGTAGACTTTCTGAAACTAGCAAAAGAAGAAGCACAATGGTTATTCAATACTGCTGATGCGGGAGCAATTTCTTATCATCTTGGCTCCGTAGAAGGGGTTATCGTCAGTAATGGGGATGGAAAGGTAAGCTACTGCCTTAACGATATTGAGGGAACAGTAAACCCCGTGAAAGTAGCAGTAAATGACACAACGGGAGCAGGTGATGCTTTCCTCGCTGGTTTTATTCATCAATTATGTAGCCAAAGTCTACAAAAATTAAATGATCCTCAAATAGTCCAAGATATTGTTAAATATGCCTGTGCAGTAGGTAGTCTAACCACAACCAAATCTGGTGCGATCTCAGCTCAACCTAGTCCCACAGAAGTCGCAGCTTTGTTAAACCAAGTTTCGGATAATTTTCAACCTAAAACTTAAAAACCTGGCATTGGTGATTTTGTGGATGACGTATAAAATGTTTCTGCTCATAGCTCTAAGCTTTAAGCTTTAAGCTCTCAGCTAGACAATCTCGTCAAGGAGGACAATTGAGACAAGAAATCTCATCTGTATTGACTTCTCGTGACAAGATGTTTAGTCATCGACAGTAAACCATAATTATTAAACATTTTTATTCGTGGACTCTAGCTATTTAGCCCAAGCAATCATTCAGTGTGAACAGGCAATTAAAGAAGAAGCAGATCAACCTCAAACATGGCAAGCTGCTTTTAAAAATTTGGGTAATCTGCTTCAAGGACAGGCGGAATTTGATCGAGCTATTGTCTGGCATTCTCTAGCTTCAGACAGCAAACTCAATTTGCCAGAAGCATTATCCCAATTAGGGGAATTGCACATAGTAGAACAAAATTGGACAGCAGCTTTAAACT
>CALLPS010000327.1 GCA_938015355.1 uncultured Pleurocapsa sp. | reverse complement strand
GATCGCTTTTTGTTGTCCTTTTTCAAATACCTTTTCATAGCTTCCTGTTCGTCCCCCAATAACATCTTTGATTCCCGCAAAAAAATCGCGTAAGACATTAGTACCATAAACGACCTCGGCAGTAACCACCCCCAAATAAGTTTCTATGGATTGGTTTTGAATGGTATCGGTTGTGGTAACTAACATTTTTATTTGGGATTTAATGATCACTAATTTATATAAGCAGAATATCATTCTATTATATTGACCAACTGCTCACAGCAGCGCGAAGTTTTCCCAGACTAATTTAGAGTTAAATTGATGAAACACCAGACTTTTGGGCGATTTCAAGGAATGTGGTGGGGCGGCATTCTCGGACAAGCTTTAGTGAACCAAAACCATAGTAGGGATCATACAGGAATGATTAATTTTCCTACTCAAAGTTGGCTGCCAGAGCGGAGGCAAATAGCGCAAATGCTATTTCAGTCTCCAAGACTAGCAGAAATTAAATTGTCAGGCTGTAATAGTAATCTGCTTTCATTGTCACCTTTAATTATTTTTTGTGGAGATAATCAAGATTTATTGCTGCGAATCGTTGATCTAGATAATTTAAAGTTAGCAACTTTAGCAGAAACCACAGCAGCCAGAGAAGACATATTAATTTGGAGTTACTTATTAGACTCAGTATTGAATTATGAGTTTGGGTCTTCCCAGATAAATTTTAACTGGTTGATTGAGAAGTTATTAACTAATATTAAGTATTTGGAGGGTAGAGAAACTGTATTAACTCAAAAGTTAAAGTTAGTTGCCCAGGCTGTTAACAATGGCACCAGTCTTCATCATTTGTCAGATAAATTGTCGTCTGATAGTAACATACAACAAGCAGCGATCGCTTTATCTTGGTACTGTTTCGTGACTACTCCCCACGATTTTCGGATTTCAGTAAAAAGAGCTACCAGCATTAAGCCTAATCTAGCAGGATGGACTGCCCCTCTTACAGGTATTTTATCTGGGACATATAATGGTATCACAGGAATTCCCCATAATTGGAGGATCAATATTAGTCAGAATCAAAACTATGCTGTTGAGAATCAAACTGTAATCAAATTATTCAAAGCTTGGCTGGGAATATATTCAATTAATAGCAATCAGGAGTTATACAATCAGGAGCTGGATGCAGTGGCTAGCCCTCAGATGATTCAGCCTCGTAGAACTTTGAAAATTATCTCTCAAAAAACCAGAAGCTAAAGTAAAAATTTGAAAAAATAACTAAAAAAGTAAAACGGGTTGTTATGTACACAATAAAAACAGGATAATGAAATTATTTCTCAATTCTAATTATTTCTCAATCTTATTTTTTTAGGCCTCGAAATCTAGTCAATGGGATAGCTCACCGATAAGCTAGGCTCTAACCCTAGTTTAAGTTGATGTAATGTTGACCCCACGGTCACAGCATATGTCCTCAATCAAGGCTTTTCTTAAACTTCTTTGACTAAAATTAAACAAGGCAATTTTATAGCTGATCACACTCCTCACCTATGATGAAAAGTTGGCATTCACTACTTCAAAAAATTGAGGGCTGGGGTTACAAATATCTACCTCAGAAAATCTTGTGGTGGGGAAAAGGTTTAGAGAATTCCGAAGGAAGAAGGTTAAATAAGTTTACTGACAGTTTAAGCTTTAGTCAGTCAAGAAGAAAAAATCATCAAATAAAACTAAGAGATTTTCTGGTAATGCTAGCTTTAAGCATTATGGCTTTGACTAGTGTCGTTGGTTATCGATTCTACAATCAGCCACAGTTAACCGTCGGTAAAATTTCTCCGTTAACGATCAAAGCTCCCTATTCAGCTCAATTTGAAGATACTAAAACTACCTTAGAGAAACGCAAGGAAGTACAGACAGGTATTGTTCCGATCCTGAAGCAGAATGAAGAATTGACTACAGAAATTGAGCATAAACTTGAGCTTCACCTAGAAAGCATTGACGAGCTCAGAAAAAGAACAGCACCTTTTCCTTTTGCTGAACAAGAGGCCTTATCTCTACCTAGTCAAAGATACATTCGATTCTGTCCTGAATCAGAATTCAAGGCAGTTTTGGCTTCGGTGACACAAAATTTTCGTTCAACACCTAACAGAAAAGATAACAAGAGTTTATCTCTGGAAAAAAGATCAGACTTTAATATTGGACTACAAAAAGTAGCATCAGAACTACAGTCTTATCGGGCGGAAACCTCAGAAACTGAATTCAATACTCTCATCGTTCAGATAACTTTAACTCGTTATCGCTATTCTCAGGCTTGGAAAAAACTTGATCAGAGAAAAGTTGACCGCCTAGATGAAAAAGAGTTGATCGTTCTCCTCGATTTAACAGAAAATGAATGGAAAACGACCAAAAATACTATTTTGCTAGCTGCTGAGCGCATCTTGAGCCAAGGAATTCCTCTCGGCATCCCCTCTAATTTGTTAGAGCAGGCTGTAGCAGCACAACTTAGTCCCGAAATACCCGATATTACAGAGCGTCTGTCAAGTAATTTATTATTGGGAATTTTAAAACCCAATTTAGAGGAAGATCGGGGGGCAACCCGAAATATTGCCGAGAAGGCTGCCATGGCAATTAATCCTGTCGTCGAGGAAATTGAGCAGGGAGAAGTAATTGTTGAGGAAGGAGCCAGAATTACCCAAAAAGATTTTGTACTGTTAGATGGTTTTGAATTGAGTCAGCGGGGTGTTAATTGGTCAGGATTGAGGCTATCGACACTTTTTGTCAGTGCCATTGTCGGTTTATTTCTGATTATTCAAAGAAACATCTATTCTTCTATTCGCCATCGGGACTACTTATTGTTGTGTCTACTGGGTTTAAGCGCTCCATTACTAAGCGTTTTTCAAGTTCCCTATACTAGTTTGCCAGCTATTGGTTTGCTAATTAGCAGTTTTTATACTCCTGCGATCGCAATTTGTGAAGTCGGTTTGGTAACTGCCCTAGTAATGTTTAGCAACCAGACTTTAGGCTCTACTTATCTTTTAGCGGGTTTGGTTAGTGGTTTAATCGCAGCTATGTTTGCGGGGCGTTTAAGATCACGGGAAGCGATCGCTAAATTAGGGATTGCGGTGGGTTTATCCCAAGTAGCAATTTACTTGATCACTAATTTAATTTTGAGTGCTAGTCCTGCTACTATCTGGTCAGCAATTTTGCCTGATGCCATTATCTGTGGTTTATTTGCCCTGGCTTGGATTGTGATTGCGATCGGTATATCTCCCTATCTAGAGCGCTTTTTTGATTTAATTACCCCAATTCGCCTCGCGGAATTATCTAATCCTAATTTACCCCTACTGAAAAGACTCGCTACCGAAGCCCCTGGAACGTTTCAACATACGATGTTTGTTGCGTCCTTAGCCGAGGCTGCCGCCAGGGAATTAAATTGTAACGTGGAGCTAGTTAGGGCAGGAACTTTATACCATGACATTGGCAAAATGCATGATCCCTTAGGGTTTATTGAAAATCAAATGGGGGGTCCAAACAAACATGATGAAATTAATGATCCTGAGATCAGTGCAGAAATAATTAAAAAGCATGTTAGCGAAGGGTTGGTAATGGCGCGCAAATACGGCTTACCCAAAGCAATTCGTGATTTCATTCCCGAACATCAAGGAACTTTACTAATTGCCTATTTTTACTATCAGGCAAAGCAAAAAGCTGAGGCAGAAGGGACGGTGTTAGTAGAGGCAGATTTTCGTTATGCGGGCCCTGTTCCCCAATCCCGAGAAGCTGGTATTATGATGCTGGCAGATGGTTGTGAGGCGGCTTTGCGATCGCTGCGAAATGCTACCCAAAAACAAGCTTTGGCGACTGTTCATAAGATTTTTAAATCTCGCTGGCAAGATCAGCAATTGGTTGATAGTGGATTAAGCTATGATGAGTTACCAGTTATTGCTGAAGTTTTTGTTCGCGTCTGGGAACAGTTTAATCACAAGCGAATCGCCTATCCTAAAGGAGCTTTGGATTTAACTACTAAGAATCCTTGAACTTTTGTTAGCAGCGAAAACTTTAGTTTTCCCTCGTGATCTAAATTCTTGGCATTGTATCTATGTCCTAGTTTTAAACTAGATACAGTTGAGTTTGAGATTAATACTATTGAACGTTATATTATCTGGGTATAAACTACTATCGTGAGTAAGAAAACACCAATACAGGAAGTTCAATTAAATCAGGCTAACGCTAGTCTACAACAGGCTATCTCTTGGTATTCTAGCTTTCGTCGTCATGGTAATTCTCCTCCCAGCGATCGCCTTCAAGCCTCAGTTAAACAAGATTTACAGTCTCTACAAAATGCCTTGGGCAAGTTGGAGCGTAAAACAATTCGCATCAGTACCTTTGGCTTGGTTAGTTGTGGGAAATCATCATTAATTAATGCTTTGTTATCGGAAGAAGTCGTCGCCACAGGTCCTCTTCACGGTGTGACGCAATCTTTAACTATTTTACGCTGGAACCCTTTGCCAGAGGAGGGATTAAGTGCCGAGTTGATTGATACTCCTGGTTTAGATGAGGTGTCGGGAGAAGCCAGAGCCACTATGGCGCGGGAAATCGCTCAGAAATCAGACTTGATTTTATTTGTGGTGGCAGGAGATATTACTCGGACAGAGTACCAGGCTTTATGCGAGTTGAGAAGTACTCAGAAGCCGATGATCTTAGTTTTTAATAAAATCGATCTGTTTCCTGATCAAGACCGTCAAAAAATCTACCAACAACTGCAAAAACTAAATGCAGCTAATAGCGGAGGCAGTTTTGAAGACATTATTGCACCTCATGAAATTGTTACGGTAGCTGCCAAACCTCAACCGATACAAGTTAGAACAGAGTCGGCAGATGGGACTGTGACCAATACCTGGGAATATCCAGAACCCCAGATTGAACCGCTAAAGGAGGCTTTATCGCAAATTCTCCTACAGGAAGGCAAATCTTTACTAGCATTAAATGCTTTAGTACAGGCTAGGGATGCGGAAAATAATATTGCCCAGAAAACTATTGAACTGCGTCAATCAGAAGCCCAGAAAATTATTAATAAGTATGCTCGTTATAAAGCGATCGCCGTAGCCCTCAATCCAATTATTGTGTTGGATTTAATTGGTGGTCTAGTTACGGATTTAGCCTTGATTCGTGCTTTATCAAAGCTCTATGGCTTGCCAATTACAACTTATGAAGCAGGAAACCTTTTAAGACGAATTGCCGCTAGTTCTGGCGGTTTATTGTTGGGAGAAGTTGGGAGTAGCTTATTTTTGGGAGTAGGTAAGAGTGGTGCTATCCTATCCAGCGGATTTGATAGTTCAGGAGCCATTACGGCTTATTTGGGGACTGCCTCTGCTCAAGGTGCGATCGCTGGTTACGGAACTTTTGTGATCGGTCGAGTTGCTCAGGTATATTTAGAACAAGGCTGTACTTGGGGAGAAATGGGAGCTTCGACCCTAATTAAACAGATTTTGTCTCAGGTAAAACCAAATACAATTATTTATCGTTTAAAACAAGAGTTAATGTCTTATTAGCTCTTAGCTTTTAGCTATCAGCTTTTAGCTTGTAAAGCATTTTTACGGACTGTAAGCTTAATTATAGCGATCGCTTTAGTTAAATTGCGATCGCGCAATCACCAATAGATAAGTTCATTAAGTAACCTGGCAGCAATTGATTTATAATTTTGTTATATGCAATACGTATCGCATATAATAGAAAAGTAATTTTGATTGAAACCTTTGCCTGCAAAGAGACTAAGAAAATTTGGCATGGTCAACGTTCATCTAAGCTACCAGGAGACATCCAAAACAGAGCATTAAAAAAGTTACGTCAGCTAGACGCAGCCCAAACCCTAGAGGATCTTCGTAATCCTCCAGGAAATAGATTAGAACCATTGAAAGGAGATCTCCGTGGACGATATAGTATCAGAATTCAGTCGCAGTGGAGAATATGCTTTACCTGGGACAAAGGCAGTGCAACAGATGTAGAGATTGTTGATTATCATTAGAAACTCGCAAAAAGAATTTTTATGACAGAACACTTATTAGATAATCCCAGAGTAGGAAAAATCTTGAAAGAAGAATTTCTCGAAGAAATCGGCATGAGCCAAAATGCTTTGGCAAAAGAGATCGCCGTACCTGCAAATAGAATTCATGCCATAGTTAACGGTACACGACGAGTCACCGCCGATACAGACTTAAGATTATGTCGTTATTTTGGACTATCTGAGGGGTATTTTCTCAGGCTACAGAATGCCTATGAATTGATGTCAGCCAAGCGGAAGTTGGGACAGATTTTAGTTGAGATTAAGCCTTATGCTTCTTGATAAAGCGCGATCGCTTTTCTTTAAAATATTTTACTAATTAAGTCGGGTAGTTGGTTGCAGATCGTGACCATTGCGGCACTAGGGGGCAAAGCGGCAGCCGTTCCTCGCAGCACTTTCATCGCTCTTTTTGCTGTCTTCTTCTTGTCTTGAAGTAAAATCTTTGTTTAGCGATCGCCTTTGAAGAAAAATTCAACTTGACAATCAAGACAATCGCTTTAGGAAACCTTTTCCCCTTAACCAGCCCCAACAGATTAATTTGTTTGTTAGGAGTTAATTAGAGGAAAGTTAGCTAAAAAAAAGGCGATCGCAGAGATAAATTTGGATGATCTGCCTAAAATGTCTTAATGCTCCTTGACGGGGCTAATAACTGATAAGTTGAAAGTTAGTGAAAAATATAGCCCAGTTGTTTAGTTATTTTAAGAGGATCAGTCATGCGGATTTTAATTATGGGGGGGACTCGCTTTATTGGAGTTTACCTGACTAAAGTTTTAGTTGAGCAGGGACATGAAGTAGTCTTGTTCAATCGCGGGAATAATCCTGCGCCAGTAGAGGGAGTTAGTCAAATTCAGGGCGATCGCAAGGATGCCAGTCAACTGAAGGAAAAGCTTTCAGGAGAAAGTTTTGATGCCATTTTTGATAATAATGGTCGGGAATTAAGCGATACCCAACCTTTAGTCGAAATCTTCCAGGATAAGGTTAAACATTTTGTCTATGTAAGTTCGGCGGGAGTATATTTAAAAACACCCCAAA
>CALLPS010000326.1 GCA_938015355.1 uncultured Pleurocapsa sp. | reverse complement strand
GAGAGCTTCTGGTCACAACCCTCCGATCTGGTATCTTGCCAAAATGCTCTTCTATCGACTTTTTCAGGGATTCTCTGGTCATGGGAATAAATATCTTATTTTCCCACTTTTCTCTCTATTCGTTTGATGCGATTACCCTGGGAAACAACCTTAGAGTATCTCAATACTATAGGAATGACTTTTCATAGTAGTCTTGAAGATATTTATTTTAATATTGAAGTTGCCAATGAACCAAAAGTTTTAAGTGAGTTAAGAGATGCTGGGATATTTGAAATAAGAGGCGGTTGAAGTATCATCAATATGAGCAACTTAGGAATTAATTTATATATTTGTTGCCCCATGGGAGATAGTTACGCTTTTATTCCCGCTCATCAAATAATATCTATTGATACTGTAAATAAATCATTCGTTGATTCAATCAGGAACCAAGCGAAGACAGTATAGAATTAGGAAATAAATTAGCTTGCAGTAATCTCTCTTTTTGAAAATTAGTGGGCTTCCATTCTTCTTTAAAAGCCCTAACAAAAGTATCATTTGCATCAGGTAGATGAAGAGGCTTACTTTCTAATGCAGCACGATATTATAGACTTAGAAACCAGCCGACAAAAGCTTGTATTCGACATTCTAAATCTTGAGGACAATATTCAATCAGACTACAAATCTCTTCATCAAAATAAATACCATATTTTTTTAAGATCGGTTGATATTTGCGGATTATTTCTTCCTCTGCCCAAGATAGTTTCATCCCCCACGACATCACGCTTAAATCTCCTGCTCAATTTGATTTAGCTTGTAATTTAATCATCAGTATAAAATGCCAATCTAATTCTTTCGTTGAATTTATAAAAAGTTCAATTAGCCGTATTGACCAAGCAACTAGTACTTTTTCCTGATGTAGATTGTCGAGCCAAGTGGTTAGGTACACGAGTTAAAATGATTGCTCCTGTTTCTGTAACCCTTAAGCCTTGTGCTGGGTAAATTTCTCCCTGAGCTGTAATAATCGGCTTAACTTGGGCTGTTAGCTCAGTATTTTGCAGATCATCTTGCTCTGGGAGTGTCTGGGAGACTTGATCGTCAGAAGAAAGATAATTAGAAGATAATATATCCGTTGGTTTTCTGGGAATATTTCCTCGCCCTTTAAGGCTGAGACTGCTGCTATTAACGCTGTTTGCCGAACAAGCTTGTTGCACTTGATCCCCCGTAGAGATAGCTCCTTTTGGTAGATTCCGAGCCCCTTCTGAAGCATCAACATCAGGTGTATTTAGAGATAAGTTGCCATCAAAACCAAATTCAGAACTAACGTCCAAATCATTCGTCATATTCCCTGGATTTGCTTCTCCTTCAAGCAACCCAAAAATTTCTTCCGCAGTGATATTAATATTGCCCCCCGCACCGCCGCTAGCATTAGCCACGATGTCATTGCCGTCAATTAACCCAGGGAAAGCAATGACAAACTGAGCATCAATAGTGACATTACCGCCATTAGCGTTGGTAAAAGCCTGAGCGGAAATTCTGCTGTCTCCATCAAGGGATAAAACATCATCTATGTCCAGTGTAATATTACTTGGTTGCTGTTCAGGTTGACCAGATTCTGTCTCAGCAATTAACTGACTCTGATTTTCCAGACTAAGGAAACCAGCCTCAATGGTAAGATTTCCTCCATTGCCCGTTCCCTGACTGTCTACGGCAATCTCTCCACCATTAGAAATAGAGAAGGTTTCAGGATTAGCGATTTGCACATTTCCACCGTTCCCAGTGGATATTGCCGTCGTATTGGCTGTATTGGCAAAAAGTCCTGTGCTGCCTTCCAAATTTTGAATTGCTTCTTGCGCTGATCTAAATTCCTCAGTAACCAGGGGTGGATTATCGCCATCGATATTAATTTGCCCACTAACATTAAGATTAATATTACCTGCATCCCCACTACTTTCAGTCAGACTAACGATTTTACCTCCAGTAAGGATCTCGATATTTTGAGCATTAACGGTAACTGTCCCTCCATCAGAACTATTGCCTGTGAGAACATTAATGACAGATTCCCCTGCAAGAGTTAGGTTGTCGGTGTCGATAGTGAGATTTCCTGCTTCCCCTGTGGCATTGCTTAAGGCGCTGTTAGTAATGGAAGAAAAATTATCGATATTAATGATCCGAGAATTAATATTAATGTCCCCTGCATCACCAATATTATTCACCGTTGGGGACTCAGCATCCCCTGTATTACTCAAAATTAAGCTCCCCGTACTGAGAGTTAATTGATCGGCATTAAGACTAATTGTCCCTGCATCTCCTTCTCCTGCGGTTCCTTGACTTAAGATTAAGCCAAATTGATTGAGAGTGATATTTTCGGTAGCGTTAAGGGTAATATCCCCTGCATCACCATTTCCGCTAGAGTTCGCTAACAAAGAAGCTTGACTGTTACGGGAGTCTCCCGTCAGAGATAAATTATCCGTCGTAATGGTAATATTCCCCCCCGTACCCACCGCCCCTGGTTCAACTTGGGTCTGAATCAAGCTATTGCCTACTAAAGCGATGTCTGTGGCTTCAATGTTGATATTACCTGCATTGCCTTCCCCTTCGGTACTGGCTAAAATTGCCGCATCAAGACCCTCTGTAGTAGTGGTTAGAGATAAAGAACCTGTAGTCAGGTTAATATCCCCTGAATTACCAATGCCTCCTGATTCAACCCGCGCTTGAAAATTACTGTTATCGAGAATGATGCGATCGCTTGCTATAATATCAATCTGACCTGCATTCCCCTGACCAAAAACATTAGAAAAGATCAAAGAACTTTCTGTAAGACTAAGAGACTCTGTATTTAAGGTAATATCCCCTGCATCCCCCACTCCACTGACTGCCACTTGACTATTTATTCGTCCCTCTCGATTTAAATTAATTTCTTCCGTTACACCAACGATAATATTTCCTGTATTCCCTGCACCTTGAGAAAAAGTAACTACTCCTGATTCATCGTTAAGAGTTAAATTCTGGGCAGTAATGCTAATATCCCCTGCATTGCCTGAACTATTGGCACTGATATTATTTCGGATTAAGCTACCTGATTCTAGAGTCAGGTTATCTGAAACATTAATAGTGACATTTCCTGCTTGGGTATCAGGGGTAGAAGTAGCCGAATTAAGTCCCCCATTAAAAATACTTGCATTTGCTAGAGTTAAATTCTGTGCATTGACATTAATTGTTCCTCCTCCACCTCGGTTAACATTGACTGTCGCTCCATTATTTAAGTCAATATCAGCTAAGGATAAATTACCAAAGTCTAAGGCTGATTCTGTAAACGTAACTATTCCTGCGGTAGCTATCGCCCCAAGATTAACTGTCCCTTCAAAAGCATTTAAACTAGCGCCATCAATGGTAATTTCTCCCCCCAGCAAGTTCAAACTTTGTCCTGAGTCCACAGCTAAAATTGAACTATTTACCGCTATATTTCCAGGATTATCGCGAAAACTTAAGCCAATCGGCGCATTAATTGTCAATACAGGAGCGATCGCACTTTCAGCAGCAAATTCTACTCCATCAGGAAATAAAATACTATCGGCAGTCGTGCCATAAAAAGAACCACCAATATCTAATCTGGCACCATCATTAAAAATTACTCCCGCAGGATTGATCAAGAATAAACTGGCACTACCATTAGCTCTAATCAAACCATCAATATTGGAGACATTTCCCCCAGTAACCCGAGAAAATATCCGCTCAATATCTAACCCATTATTAAAATTAGCCTCCATACCATTCATTACCGAAAAATCCTGGAAGCTGTGGAATAAATTATTTCCCGCCCTCTCCCCAGCTTCAATGGTAGATACATTCCCGTTAGTTTCAACTGTAGTTGAAGTACTACCATCTGGGACAATTTGAGCGATGACAGTCATGGGAAATAAGCTGATTGCCACTGTCAAGAGAAATGTTCTCATCCTATTCATGGTGATATTTTTTAATAGGTGGTTAATTAAAGCTGTTTGTTTCTTTTATCCTACACGCTCTATTTACATTAAGACTACATTGACAGATTAATTTTTATTAGTTGTTAGTTATTAGTTTTAGTTTTAGGCGTTAATTTTTAAGTATTGAGGCTGATATTGATGAACTATCATCGAGCGGATACAGACGGCTTCGATATCGATAATCTGTTCCGTGGTTAATTCTTCCTTCCAGCTATCAATTTC
This sequence comes from uncultured Pleurocapsa sp., assembly GCA_938015355.1. GTDB lineage: Bacteria > Cyanobacteriota > Cyanobacteriia > Cyanobacteriales > Xenococcaceae > Waterburya. The sequence continues at coordinate 13,977 of CALLPS010000326.1, read as the reverse complement.
ACCACGGCGAAAAAAGTTAGCTCTGGTATCAAAAAAAGGATTATGTGCTGGAAAATCAGCTTTGGTATGCTCTAAATCTGATGCTGATACTTGAGGAACAAGCTGGCTTAATTGCTCTTGAGTATAGTTTAGGGACAAAAAATCGCTAATTGCCAACAATACCTCATTTTGATTTAGCTTGAGATTTTCATAGCGCACTTCCAAAAATCTTGACTGGAGTAAAGTAGCCGCGCGATCGCGTTTTTCCATGCCTCTAACCCATTTCTGGGCAAGATCGACGTGGTTTTTCTCCGCACCAACCCATCCCCACTTTTCTTTTTTGAGCGCTAAATGGGAAGCAACAACTGCTCTGGGATCGCGGATCAGATGAATAAAATAGGCTTCAGGATAGAGACGGTGCAGTAAATCGACAAAATTAAGATGATCTGGGGTTTTTTCTAAAATAATCTCCGCACTAGGATTAAATTGTAAGATCTTTCCTAAAATGCGATCGCTAAAATCCTTGACACAATCATAAAATTCCGCTTCGGACAAAATCGCCTTTAAACCATCAGGAGCAGGTTGCTGTTGTTCCTGATGCCAAGAATTAACTAATCTTTTAAGATAGCCATCTACTAAATGAGTTTCCCTCACTGTGGCAATCTCAGGCAAGGTTGCTAACATGCCCTGTAACCAAGATGTCCCCGAACGAGGCAACGCAATCATAAAAACCGTCTTCAACTACTTCTCTCTTCTCACTTCTGTTTCAGGTTTATCTGCTACTACTATAAGTTCTAAGTCCTACTGTTCAGAATTCATTCTTTAAGTTAATTCTACTACGGGATTTCCTTGAAGGTTTCTGGAAGTGAATTACTCACTGCTAAAGCGGGAGACTTATTTGGACAAGAAGTTAGAAGAAAATTAAGAACAATTGTACTAGCAAAATTTTTTTTATTTAGGTATTGACTGAGTTGTCGCTCTTTTGATAAAATTACTTTCATAATGGGAGTGTTTGTGCTCATTAATAAGTTCTTAGATTTTCATTATGAAGCTTATTTTTTTATATAATCAGAAAATGTACTCCAAAGTCAAGAATTTTGGGTTTTTTTTTGATTGTTTTTTTAAAAATTTTAAAAAATTAAAATCCTGTATTGATTGCTAGGCAGGGGTTGTAGCTGTTAGCCGTTGCTTTCGTATATTATTATATCATTTTATATCATTTATGGATACGATCGCCTTGATAAATTGATAGGTTCAATAATCAACATTTCAGCTTTTTCAGAAGTCAAGGGTTTAGCAAACAAATATCCCTGAGCATATTTAACGCCTAATGATTTTAGGGTTTGATGTTGCTCTTCAGTTTCAATTCCTTCGGCAATTATTTGCAGATCGAGGACTTGAGCTAGAGTAATAATAGTTTTGATAATCTCTAAATTTTGTTGCTTAAAATTCATCTGATCGATAAAAGAGCGGTCTATTTTCAAGATATCAATAGGAAATTGAGGTAAATAACTTAATGATGAGTAACCAGTGCCAAAATCATCAATAGAAAGTTTAATTTGACGACTTTTAATTTGCTGCAAGACCATAATGACTTGATTCGTATTGCCAATCAGCATACTTTCCGTAATTTCAAATTTTAGATGCTGAGGGTTAATCCTCGTTTCGGCAATAATGCGATCGACAGTTGAGAGAAAATTAGGCGCATGTAATTGTTCTCCAGCAACATTGATACTCATCAAGAGGGGTTGAGCTTGGGGCACCCTATCTTGCCAGGTTTTCAATTGGCGACAGGCTTCAGACATAACCCATTCCCCCAAGGAAATAATTAAACCTGTTTCTTCTGCTAGGGGAATAAACTCACCAGGAGAAATCATACCTCCTTCAGGATGCTGCCAGCGCACGAGAGCTTCAAAGCCTGTTAATTCCAGAGAATCGAGGGAGAAAATTGGTTGGTAATGGAGGACTAATTCATGATTAGCGATCGCTTCTCGGAGTTGATGTTCCAATTCGAGACGGCGCATGACATCAAGATACATTTGTTGGGTAAAAATTTCGTATCTGGCTTTACCTTGTTCTTTGGCGCGATACATAGCAGTATCTGCATTGCGGAGTAAGTCTGTTTCCTGACGATACTCACAATCGCCAATGACAATCCCAATACTGACAGTAATTGTGAGACGACGATCTCCCAAGTCAAAAGAAGTCGCAAACTGCTGTAAAATCTTTTCCGCAACTATAACCGCATCACGAACATCCTTAACCTGCTCCAGAAGTACGGTAAACTCATCTCCTCCTAACCTTGCTAAAGTATTTTGCTCCGTGATACATTCCTGTAGCCTGGTGGCACAAGCAATTAATAGCTCATCTCCTGCCAGATGTCCCAAACTATCATTGATAATTTTAAACCGATCTAAATCGATAAATAAAATAGCGAATTGCTCCTCTGGATTGTCAATTACATTGTCCAAACATCTTTCCACCTGCCGCATAAATAAATTACGATTTGGTAGCCCAGTTAGACTATCGTGTAATGCTTCGTGGCGTAGTCTTTTTTCTAATTGATGACGCTGGAGAATTTCTTGTTTAAGGATACGATTTGCTGTTTCCAACTGGGATGTCCGCTCTTGAACTCGCAATTCCAATTCTTCATTGAGAATTCTAATCTCAGTATTAGCTGCTCGCAATGCCAGTTGATTTCTAACTCTGGCTAATACTTCCTCAACTTGGAAGGGTTTGCCAATAAAATCGACACCTCCAGTAGTAAAAGCTCTGACTTTATCTTGGATGCCGTCTTGGGCACTGAGAAAAATTATCGGAATCGAGCTAGTTGTGCGATCCATCTTTAGTTGTTCACAAACTTGATAGCCATTTAACTCAGGCATATTAATATCCAACAAGATCAAATCAGGCAGATCATTCCGCGCCCCCATCAAGGCAATTGAGCCGCTTTTAGCACATCTAACTATATAACCTTGCTCAGTCAAAGTCGTGGCAAGTAATCGCAGGTTATCAGGTATGTCATCTACGATCAGAATTTTGTAAGAGTCAGGTTGAAATTTGTGCTTCATGAGTCAGATGGGTTAAGAAATAAGTTCTAAAATTACGTCAAAATCAAAATTTGCAATCTTGTTTGCCAACGCTTGTTTAATCCCATAATGTTCTTGAGGAATTTCTGCAATTAACTCCCGCAGTAATTGATCGTTAAGTTGAGAGGCAGCTTGCTTAACTCTGGCTAGCCAATGAGACGGCATGAAGGACAAGTCTTCTAATACTAAATTGTGAGGATCAGAAATAGTATCAATTGAGGATGATTCTGTTAACTCATAGATGTAGGTTACTGGTAAATGTTGGGCAATCTTCTCCAAGAGCCAGATATCTTTAATCGGCTTGCTCAAAAAATCATCACAACCTGCTTGCAAAGCCTGTTGTTGGCTTTCACTAAAGGCACTGGCACTCAAGGCAATAATCGGCATCGGTTTTGCTTTAGCCTCAGTTTTAATGATCCTGGTGGCATCAATTCCGTTCATTAGAGGCATCTGAATATCCATCAAAATCAGATCGGGATTCCAGGTAGACCAAACCTCAATACTTTCCCTGCCATTAACAGCCTCTTTAACTTCAAAGCCGATAGTCGTTAACAGATGAGTAAGTAATAGTCGATTTTCTGCTTGATCGTCTACCACTAAAATACGGTATTGGGGTTGATCTGAGGTTATAGCGATCGCTCTTCTGGTAGACAAACTATGATTTGTAGCTTGAGCAATAGATTTTGTCGGGAGAGTAAAAGTAAAGCTAGAGCCTGATTCATACTGACTAGCAACGGTAATATCTCCCCCCATCATGCGAGCAAACTTGCGCCCAATGGATAATCCTAAACCCGTCCCCTGACCCGATTTAGTTCCTGCTTCGGTTTGGCTAAAAGGGTCAAACAATTGTTCGATTTCCGTGTCGGCAATACCGACTCCTGTATCACTGACTCTAAAGCTCAAATTAACTAAATCAGAACTAATGGCGATCGCCGTTGTCGTTAATTTAACTTCACCCTGAGATGTAAATTTGATGGCATTATTAAGTAAATTAATCAGAATTTGGCGCACTTTCCCTAAATCACTCTGAATATAGTTCGGGACATCAGGCGATCGCTCAAAAACCAATTTTACCCCCTGGGATTGGGCTTTAAAGTTAAACATTTCTGCTAAAGAATCAAGGAGATGATGGAGATCGAAACTGTCGATGTTGAGACTAGTTTTTCCCGCTTCAATTTTGGTGATTTCCAAAACATCGTTAATTAACGTCAAAAGATGTTCGCCACTCTGGTTAATAATTCTCAGGGTTTCTTTTTGTTGCGGAGTAACGGTAGCATCTCGATACATGACCTGAGAAAAACCAAGAATCACGTTTAATGGAGTTCTTAATTCATGGCTCATATGGGCTAGAAAACTGCTTTTGGCAATATTCGCCTGCTCCGCATCTTCCTTAGCTTGTCGCAATTGTTGATTTTGTTGATTTAATAAGTTGCGCTGTTGCTTTTCTTGTTCTAATAGTTGAGCCTGATACAAAGCGATGCTTAACTGAGCCGCAATTTTCTGCATAAATTCGATTTCAGTCTGCTGCCACTGACGAGGAGTAGATGACTGGTAAAGACATAATAAACCCCACAAATTATTACCTTGGAGTAGGGGCACAACTAAATAGGCTCTAATGTCTAGAGATGCCAAAAAAGCCTGATGAGTATCCCGTAAATCTGCCGTTTGGATATCGACAATCCCTAAGACTTCCCCTTGCTGATAGTCCACCGCTCGATAAGTATCGAAAAAACACTCCTGTAAAAGATCTCTCAAAATAGAATTATCTTCAGTAATAATATCTGAACCGATAAATTTCACTAATTTACGCTCATTTAACCTCGCCGCTTGGTCAATATCTCCCTCTAATTGAAATACTCCTACTCGCTCTACTTTGAGAAATTGCCGTATTTGTTTAGTTGCCGTGTGAAATATTTCTTGAGTATCCAGACTTTGACGAATGGCTTGAGTAATTTGATTTAATAGTTGAGTTTTCTGTAGTTGATATTCTAAAGCAGCCTCAGCTTTTTTACGTTCGCTAATATCTTCTAAAATCTCTAAATATTGATCTGGTTGATTTGCTTCTTGTCTGGCGGTAACATCTTCAAATGTCCCCAAGATACCGATAACATTGCCATCAAAGTCATGAAGAGGAATTTTATTGGTTTCGAGCCAGGTTAATTTCCCTGCTGCGTCAACTAGGGTTTCTAAGATGCCATATTCAGGAGTATTGCTTTTAATTACACGGCGATCGCATTCACAATACCAATCCGCCTCTTCCTTTGTCCAGGGCAGATCATAGTCACTTTTTCCGATGATCTCTTGAGGTGAGATTAATCCAGCGCGGTGGGCAAAACTTTGATCGCATCCCAGAAAACTAGAATTAAGATCTTTCCAGAAAATTGTTTGTGGTAATCGGTCTACTACTAACTGTAACCATGCTAGAGATTGAGATAATTGAGAGAGAGAATGATCTTCGTTCATTTTTCCCTACTTATGCTCCGTTACTAGGTTAGATCTCATCTGATTGATAATTGACACAGGAGTTTTTTAATCTATTGTTCCCCAAAAATTGACTTAATTACCAATTAAGTTTAAATATTCAAGTGGACTTTGAGTAACTAACATTCATTAAAAAAGCTACCTCACATAATTTGTAAGATAGCTTTAAATCTGGAATAATTAGCTAGCTAATTGTTGGACAAAGTGTTGCTTAATAATCAAAATCACCAGCACCACCGCCAGCACCAGCTTTATCTTTTTCGGGTTTGTCTACCACAATACATTCTGTAGTTAAGACCATGCCCGCAATGGAAGCAGCATTCTGTAGGGCAGAGCGAGTAACCTTGGCAGGATCTACAATACCAGCATCAAACATGTTGACGTATTCATTGGTAGCTGCATTAAAGCCAATACTGAGGTCTTTCTCTTTTACTCTTTCGGCAACCACGGCACCGTTTTGACCAGCGTTTTCGGCAATTCTTTTCAAAGGAGCTGTTAACGCACGAGCCACAATGCTAGCGCCAGTTAATGCTTCGTCTTTGAGGTTAGAGTTTGCCCACTCTTCTAGCCCAGGGGCGAGGTGAGCGAGGGTAGTACCGCCACCAGGAACGATTCCTTCTTCTACTGCCGCTTTGGTAGCGTTAATCGCATCTTCCAGACGCAACTTGCGGTCTTTCATTTCGGTTTCAGTGGCTGCACCAACTTTAATTACCGCTACACCACCAGAGAGTTTAGCTAAACGCTCTTGCAACTTCTCTTGGTCATAAGAAGACTCACTCGCTTCGATTTGACGGCGAATTTGCTCACAACGGCTTTTAACTCCTTTCTCGTTACCTTCAGCAACGATCGTAGTACTGTCTTTAGTGATATCTATTCTACGAGCAGTACCCAGCATCTCCACCGTAGCAGTCTCTAATTTTAGACCTGCATCTTCAGAAATTACTTGACCGCCAGTAAGTACCGCGATATCTTCTAGCATTTGCTTACGGCGATCGCCAAAACCAGGAGCTTTAATAGCAGCAACGTTCAACACACCCCGTAGGCGGTTAACGACTAAGGTTGCGAGAGCTTCTTTTTCGATATCTTCGGCAATAATTACCAAAGGTTTACCCTGACGAGCGACTTGTTCTAGTACTGGAACTAAATCTTGTACCAGATTAATTTTGCGATCAGTAATCAAAATTAGCGGCTCTTCTAATGCCGCTTCCATACGTTCAGTATCAGTTACGAAGTAAGGAGAAATATAGCCTTTATCAAAGCGCATCCCTTCGGTAATTTCTAGTTCAGTAATCATGGACTTACCTTCTTCTAGAGAAATCACCCCTTCTTTACCGACTTTATCCATCGCCTGGGAGATCATATCACCGACTTCTTCGTCGTTCCCTGCGGAGATAGTTCCTACCTGAGCGATCGCTTTTGAATCGCCGACGGGTTGGGCTTGTTCCTCGATTTTACCGACTAAAAACTCAATTGCTTTATCAATACCGCGCTTAATCGCGATCGGGTTTGCCCCTGCTGCTACGTTCTTTAGACCTTCTTTAACAATGGCATGAGCCAAAACTGTCGCGGTGGTAGTTCCGTCTCCAGCTACGTCATTAGTTTTGGAAGCGGCTTGACGAATTAAGGATACGCCTGTATTCTCGATGTGATCTTCTAATTCAATTTCTTTGGCGATGGTTACCCCATCATTGACAATTTGGGGCGCGCCAAATTTTTTTTCCAGAACTACGTTACGTCCTTTGGGACCGAGGGTAACAGCTACCGCTTCAGCCAACAAGTCAATCCCTTTTTCTAATGCACGACGAGCTTCGTCGTTATAGATAATAGATTTAGCCATATATCTGATTATTTGCCTTTAATGAAATGATGAACAGTGAATAGTAAAAATTCTTTATGTTGTGAGAACTTTTCGGTTAGATAGCAGTAGCTACACCATGGTGATGGGTAACCACTTAAGAACTAAATCAAAAGACAAATTAAGAGACTGCCGCTAAAATATCTTTCTCAGATAGCAAGACATAATCTTCGCCACCTAATTTAATATCTGTACCTGCATATTTGGAATAAAGAACTTTATCTCCTACCTTTACTTCCAAAGGTGTGTAACCACCATCATCTTTTGGTTTACCAGGGCCGACACCCACAACTTCGCCAACTTGAGGCTTTTCTTTAGCTGCATCGGGTAACAAGATTCCGCCAGCAGTTTTTTCTTCACTCGCACTGACTTTAATGAAGACGCGATCGCCTAAAGGCTTCACAGTTGTAACGTTAATCGTAATAGCTGCCATGCAAAAAAATTCTCCAAATAATTTCGAGAGTGAGGAATGCTTGAGCTACAAGAGGCTTATGCCTTGATCAAGCTCACCAGACTTCACAGTCGAGTAATACTTTTATGATGCAAAAGTTGTCCACCTTGTTAGGTTAGCACTCTCACCTTACGAGTGCTAATTTAGCTAAACTAAGTGACCTCTGGCAACAGTTTCTTTAGTGTGGTTTCCCGTACCAGGATTGGAAAATCAAGCTAAATAAGCAATATTAAATGCTAAAACTTGAATATCAAAAGATTAAATGCTGAAGCCATGAATGATAAGTTTGTTCACTCTATCTTTATAAAGATGGCAGTGGCTCTGATCGGTGTTACCGTATTTTTAGTTAAAGTTCCATTAGCGCACGCTTGCAATATGTATGTTGTATCTTTTATAAGTATTGGTGCTGGTATAGATAACGATACCGCCCAGGAATTTGAAGAATTCTTAAAAACGAAATATCCAGACCTCAGTTACGAAGCTAACCCCGCAGGATATGAAGGAGAAATAGATTATTGTTTTGATTTAAGTGATTTATCATCATCAGAACAAGCTGCTTTCCAAGCAGAGTCTAGTGAAATTCTGCAAAAATCAAAGCTAGTGCAAACTTCTGAACAGGAAAATTGTCCACCAAAATTAGAACGTCCTGGCGATAGATCCTAGTTCAACTAAATCTCAGCCTGATAAATAAGACTGAATTTTATCACAAAGCTATAAGCTCTAAGCTCTAGGCTCTAAGCCTTTTAACTTGATATCTACGCCCTAAAGGATACCGCTTCGCATATAGCGGCTTTAAACTTATACCGTCAAGCGGCACCGAGGTAGCTAATGGGTTTAAGACCCCCACTAAAATTAGTGGTCTGCAATTAGGAGAGGGTCAAAACCCCGTGACTTTTGGGCTTATAGCTTATAGCTGGGGCGAAGCCCCTTTATCTTGGGCAATAATACCCCTGGTTGTTAATTAGCAAAGTTTAGATTAATTAATAGCAAAAATATGTAATTCGCAACGCAAGAGACTTATTATTTCATGTCGAAATATGAATTCTAGGAATTTACCGAGAACAACTTAAAGTAAAATTCAGACTAGAAGCAACTAATAAAGGGACAGTATTGTTTATTGTTAGTATGCGCCACAATCGTTGTGTTCAGCTAAAAATAAAATTAGCTGCTTAACTTTAAACTACTGTTGTTATCTCACCTAAGCAGCACTAGTGATAGATTCAGTTGAGAATTATTTAAAATCTTTAGAAGTATCCGCCGAGTCCGAAAAAACACCTCAACACCTCTTAAAACACGAAGCAACTATTTTTAATTGAGCAACAAAGATTTTGTCTATAATCCCAGGCAAAAATCAACTGATTAGCTACTAACTACAGTTAAATATGTAATCTAAATTACAATTGCTTAGATCTACAACAGTATTTAGTTATGGCGCAACTCTATTGTCGGTACAGCTAACAATAATCAATAAACCTAAGTCCTGAATGCTTCAGTTAATTAAGCAAGAGGATAAAAACATGTCAAATGGCGATCGAGTAGTAAGTGGACTGTACAAAAAAACTGCTTATGGACGTACCTTAGAGGTTCGTTTGGATGTAGATGGTACTTATTCCCAGATGAAGCTCAGTCTTACACTAACTAATACATCTCCAGGCACTTGGATTGCCGATATGGCATCAGCAGGCAATAATCGCTGGGAGGGTGATGTCTGGTATCGCAAGAGCCAAGTCGGTGCAACTAATGATGAAATGGATACAGTAGTGAGCTTAAATTCTGGTCCTTTTGATAAGTTATTAGCCCAATATGGGACTAATTCTTCTGGAGCATATCTCGATGTTCATTTTATCAACCAAGGTCATGATTATGGATATTGGCGTTTACCCAAAATTTCGGACTATTTCCGTGAAACTCAATTGGAATTAGATCATGAGGAGGGGGTAGATCGATGGTTAACCTATGACACTAGCTCATTACCTCGTCCTGCTGGGGTGGCAGCAGAGGAGTTAAGTCTAGAAAAAATCTATGGCAGAGCTGGTATCGAAATAACCCGTTCTAGTGCAGTTAATGCTGTTCCTGGTGCTGGAGCAGGGGCAAATGCACAGTGGAGCCGTCAAGAACTACACGATGCAATGATCGCCAACTGGTCGCGGAGCGAAGGCGATCCTTGGGCAATGTGGGTCTTTTTTGCTAAAGAATATGAAAACAGACCAGGCTTTGTTACCTTTGGCATCATGTTTGATACGATTGGTGCTCACGAACGTAGTGGTACCGCTATATTTAGTCAAGCTATTGCTGATTATTATCCTCGTTGGACTGCTAACCGCAATGCAATTATTCAGCGACACCATTTTCGGACTATGATTCATGAAATTGGTCACGCCTTTAACTTGCTTCATTCCTGGCAAAAAACTCTGGGAACAAGATGGACTGCTTCAGTGGTCAATGAGCCCAATGCAGGAAGCTTTATGAACTATCCTCGTCGAGTTGCAGGTGGCGCAGATGCTTACTGGCGAGATTTTGCCTTCCGCTTTAGCGACCAGGAATTGCTTTTTTTACGTCATGCGCCTGAATCCTTTGTCAACACGGGAGCATCAGCCTTTGATACTAATCACGGTGAAACAGCACCGACAATGGAATTGATGCAGGAATTAAGCCAGCAAGATGACAAGCCAGCTACCCTCCAGCTAGATCTCCGTGTCAATAAAGAGCGTCCTGTGTTCGAGTTTATGGAACCAGTTAACATAGAGCTGAAATTAAAGAATATTAGCAATCAAGCCCGTGAAGTAAATCAAGCAATCCTCAAAGATATCGGTCACATGACGATTAATATTACCCGCGATCGCACTGATACTAAACAATACCGCAGTTATTCACAAGTTTGTTATGCCGATCAAAAAATTACTCTCCAGCCAGGAGAATCTTTGTATGATAATCTATTCTTGTCTGCTGGTTCTTTAGGCTGGTATATTGCCGACCCTGGCATGTATGAAATTACGGTGGCTGTCTCAGCAGCAAGGGAAGATGATCAAGATAAAGAAATTGTCTCCGCTTCTTTTTCAATAATTGTTTTGCGACCCAGTTTACAAAGAAAACGGGAAGAAGAAAAGTTAGCCCAAGATGTGTTTAACGATGATGTTGGTCGGATTTTGGCTTTCCAAGGTAGTAATATTCTTGGTTCGGGTAATGATATTCTGCACGAATTGACGGATCGTTTCCCCCAAGCCAATGCTGTCACCCATGCCGAAGTTGCCTTAGAAGTACCTAAGTTAAAAGATTTTAAAACGATGGAGTTTGAGGATGGTCAAAACCAAGTAAAAGTAAAAGATGCCAAGCTAGAAGAAGCGAGTCAAAAGCTGCAAAAAGTTTTGGTAGACAAAGGTGCAGAAGCAGCAAATACTTTGGGTCATATTGGTTTCCAGCAACTTTCCGACCAACTTAGCCAAGAACTATCAGATAAAGGGGCAGATGAATCTGCTGTTGCTGTTGAGGAAAATGTACTAAAAGTAATGGATGAGCGGGGGGTCAAACTACCCACAAAAGTTAAGCAAGAGATTGAATCTAAGGTGGAAGCTTTGAAGAAAAAGGCTTAATCATAGCTCTAAGCTTTGATTACTCATTAGTTGACACAAAAAAGCGATCGCACTTTTATAGAACTTATCTACTACCAAAGGGCGATCGCTAATAGTTTTTTTGTAAATTTTTGTTAACTAAACAGATACCTCACTCAATTGACGAGTCATATAGTCAAAAGGCTCGTCAATAACACCCGTATTCGTGATTCCCGCTTCAGATGCCATTTCCTTAAGCATCTCCTTCATAATTTGGATGCCGACGACAGTAGGCCCGATGGGCACGCCCAATGAGTTATAAGTCTCCCGTAAACCTTGTAAAACTCTTTCGTCTAAAACATCCGTGCTTCCCGCAACTAAAGCATAGGTGGCATAACGAAGATAGTAGTCCATATCTCGCAAACAAGCAGAATAGCGACGAGTAGTATATGCATATCCACCAGGAAGAAGTAATTCAGGAACTTCTTCAAATAATTTGACTCCTGCCTCCTTCGCAATAGAAGCCGCATTTCCACTAACTATGGTTGCCACTGCTACTCTTGCATTACCAGAAGCAAAGTAGTCTTTCAAACTATCCATCGCGTCCCGATCTAGGTAACGACCTGAAATATCATAATTTCTTATTAAATTGGTAACTGCATCCCGCATCTTCCTTAATTTCTCCCAACAGCAATTTTTTTAATTTATTTAATTTGGCTAAACTAATAGCCTTTGATTTTCAAGCTATTTCTTAAGCTACTTTAGTTAATAATCCCATAAGTCGTAGCCACGACTACTATTCACTTCAAATTTTGACATTATAAATTTCAATTCAGTCGACTATCCCACAGATTTAAAACAAAGCTTAACCTTTGCTCCTGGTAGAGCCTTAAAAGAATCGGTAATTTTGTGACCAACCTTACTTCAAGATGATTAATTAAAATATGTTAAGTGTAAAGAAATTTTGCCACCCAGAAGGCAGAATTATATTCTGTTACAAATTTTACATTTTCCAGAATTACGACCAAGTAGGATCAGTTGAACTAAATATATTTGTAAAAAAAATACAACTGTCATGGGATACGAATCTCGCACACAAGCAATCTATCAAATTACTGACCGCGAACCAATTCTTGTCGGATCTCCAGTACGTCTAGAAGAACTCTGGGCGGCGGATGTTTTCAGCCTCAGTAAAATGAAGCAATGTCTACCAAAAGCTGTATTCAAATCTTTAAAAAAAACCATTGAAACAGGAGCGCAACTAGACATTTCTATTGCTGATACTGTGGCATCGGCAATGAAAGATTGGGCAATTTCCAAGGGTGCGTCTTATTACGCCCACGTTTTTTATCCCATGACCAACGCCACTGCCGAAAAGCACGATGGTTTTATCTCAACTCAAAGCGATGGCAGTGCGATCGCCGAATTTGCAGGTAAATTGCTAGTCCAAGGTGAACCTGATGGTTCCTCTTTTCCTAATGGCGGTATTCGTTCTACATTTGAGGCGAGAGGTTACACGGGATGGGATGTAACTAGTCCTGCCTACTTGATGACAACAGACAATGGTGTGACTCTTTGTATTCCCACAGTGTTTGTGTCTTGGACGGGGGAAGCTCTCGATAAGAAAACTCCCCTGTTGCGTTCCATTGGGGCAATGAACAAAGCGGCAACTAGAGTTTTAAAACTACTAGGTGATACTGATATTGCTCCTGTGAATTCTAGCTGTGGAGCAGAACAAGAGTACTTTTTAGTCGATTCTCTCTTCGCCAATAGTCGTCCTGATTTACTATTAGCGGGCAGAACCCTCTTTGGGAAACCTCCTGCTAAAGGTCAACAGTTTGATGATCACTACTTTGGCGCTATTCCTGAGCGAGTCCAAGTCTTTATGCAGGACGTGGAGAATAAGATGTATCGTTTGGGGATTCCTGCCAAAACTCGACATAATGAAGTCGCTCCTGGTCAATTTGAAATTGCACCGATCTTTGAATCAGCTAACGTCGCTTCTGATCACCAGCAGTTGATTATGACTTTGCTACGTCAGACGGCGAAAAAGCATGGTTTTGTCTGTTTGCTACACGAAAAGCCCTTTGCAGGAATAAATGGTTCGGGAAAGCATGTCAACTGGTCTGTCGGTAATGCAACTCAAGGTAATTTGCTAGATCCTGGGGAATCTCCTCACGAAAATTTACAGTTTCTGGTTTTCTGTGCAGCGGTAATTTGTGGAGTCCACAAATATGGACCTTTGATGCGGGCAGTAATTGCAAATGCTAGTAATGATCATCGTTTGGGAGCGAATGAAGCTCCCCCTGCGATTATGTCAGTTTATTTGGGTTCTCAATTAGAGGAGTTGTTTAACAAAATTGCTACGGGTGAACTCAGCGATCAATATAGTCGTAGCGGAAAATTGGAGTTTGCGGTCAACACCCTACCTGATTTAGCTAAAGATGCAGGCGATCGCAATCGAACTTCGCCCTTTGCCTTTACTGGGAACCGCTTTGAGTTCCGTGCAGTGGGTTCAAGTCAATCAGTTTCTGGTCCCTTAATTGCCCTCAATACTATGTTGGCAGATTCTCT
>CALLPS010000325.1 GCA_938015355.1 uncultured Pleurocapsa sp. | reverse complement strand
AAAAATGCTGATACCATCGTCATGATGGATGCTGGCTCGATTGTCGAACGAGGAACTCATGAAGAGTTGATGGCTTTGAAAGGACGTTATTGTTATCTCTACCAGCAACAAGAATCTTCTGTATAGTAGACAGATAGATTGCTGAGGATAAGCGAGGTTGTAAGAACTAACACAAAAATATTAGACTCGTCTCTTTAACTGGTTAACTAACCTCAGAGACGAGTTTTTTGCTGATCAAGCTCACTTAAATTGAGGAGTCTGAATCCCCAAAATGTTAGGATTTTGTGTTTTTATGAACTAAAAAGCCTTTCATATTAAGCATTGGTCACAAGTTAAGGAAATTAGAAAAAAGTCAAGAGAATTTAAGAATCGTGCAAAACTCAGAGAGAATGAGCAGTTGAAGAATTTGATTTCTCCATGAGTAAAACCAAAAGGCTGAATCGAGACCACGCAAAAAAAACTCAACGACCAATGGTGGAAGATAAAGTCATTGCCGAACACTTAAGCGAACTGATAACTCCAACAATTAAATCCCAGTCAGGTTTTTTCCGAGAACTGGGACTAAGAGATAGAATTCTGACACTGCCGTTAATGGTGGCTGCGGTTTTAACGGCTTCAGGAAATGTATTTAAAGGTTTGTTTGCCCAACACCTTCTTAACCCGCCCGTCAGCTTGTGCCAAAGTATAAAAGTGTAAGCATAAAATACCAGAATAAAATGCCTTTTTAAACCTTTTTTTTCTCTAATTTGATATTCTTTTAATCCCAACCAACCTTTAGCTTCACGATAAAATACTTCTACCCAATTTCTTTGGGAATAAGTATCAACTACCCACTGTGGAGTTACTATTGATGGCTCAACATTAGTAATAAAGTAATCTATATCATCTGCATCTTTAAACAGAGGTGCATTCATCACAATAGCTATTTTTCTGCTTCCTTCAAGACGTGATATTTCTACTTCAATGATAGCCACCCAAACATTTCTAGCTTTTTCTAAGTTGATTGTCGTTTGAGTAAAAGCTGCTTCTGGTAATGATTCAGCTAAAACATCTAATCTTATTTCTTCTGTTAATTCAGTTGAATTAACAACTTTAACTTTGCGATTTTTAGCAAGTCCTCTTAAGTAGTTTAATTTTCTTTTCTCTAGTTCAATTAAAAAGGTTGTATTGTTCCCATATCCTGAATCAATTAATACTATTTCTGGTCTATATCCTCGCGCTCTGCTTTTATCAATTAGTTCTAAGGCTAGGTCGGGTTTTTTCTTGAATTCTTGGTCTGTTTTTCCTTCAGGTAAGGATTTGGCATGTTGATATAATTCTATATCTAAAGGTAAGCTTTTTTTTCTATCATAAAGATGAGTTGTTACCACTACATTCCCATTATCTGTTTTGCCTATTTCTCCTAATAATCCCCCTAAATAGTGCCTAAACTCCCTTTTTTGTGCCTTAGTTCTCAGTAAATCATCGAAACGTTTACACCATTTATCGAAGCAGGGAGGCATGGCTGCGGGAGTAGTTTCTTTCATGATTAGCGATCGCCTGAGAGAATGACGTAAAAACTAACTATCACAAGTATTTTACCTTACTGAGACTTTTAGAATTGTCTAAGTCCCGTCTTAGCATATTACAGTTTTATTTTTCTTGCGCTTACCCTGGGATTTTACCTTGTATTCTTCGATTATTTAAGAATTAATTTTAGTCAATAGACAAAATACTTATAATATGAATTAAATATTCTTAAACTTAATACTAATTAACAAAAAGATAAAATACTCATACATATATAAAAATCTTTAAAAAAGTATCAGATAAAAAGTATTAGTTTAATGTTTTCTTAATTAGATAGTTTAAAAATTTGATGGTGTTGGTCGTTAAAATAACTATAAATAACTATAATTATAGATTAAACCTAAAATAGCGATTTGTATTAGAATAAGACACAGCTATTGACCTTGCTTTATTTCAAAAGCTAATAATTGATTGCTATTAATTTGCTCACTGATACTGCTAAATTTAACTGGCTAAAAAAAGGCTGTATATAGTTAAAATAGGCTTTGATAATTTAAATTAGACTTTGGAGCACAGAAAAAGTATGCCACGCAAAAAAACTAAGTCTACAAAAGCTGGGACTAAACCTCAGAATACAACAAGTTATTTAGAAAAGTCTCAGGTGGGAATCTCTCTTTCTGCTCAGGCTTTTAAAAATCTTAATCAGATTGTCGAATCAACGGGTTTGTCTAAGTCCAAAGTTTTTGAAGGCTTGGTTACAGGGAATTTGGCGATCGCCAGCCAAGTGGCAGAAAAGACTATTTCGATTAATACGGAAGATCTAGGGAATGGTGATGATTCAGCAGCAAATGCAGTTCCTAAAATAGAAATAACAGAAGGCGCAAATCTAGGAACATCTTTAGAGAAGCCAATTGAGACGAAGGATCAAGTTGAATCTGCGGTATTATCAGAACTTAAAACCAAAATTAAGGAACATAAGGCTGATTATCAATCTTTAAAGAAACATGCTCAGGAACAAGAAGCCTTAGTCAAGAAATTAGTTAAGCAGGTAGAAGAGCAAAAAGATATAGAGTCGCAAAAGACTAAGCAAGAGCAGTCGGAAATTGAAGCAGAGTTGAAAACTACTCAAGAAACTCTTGTCGCCAGTGAAGCAAAAGTTCAAGAATTGGAGCAGCAGCTATCTACTCAGCAAAACAGTGATCATGAGCTACAAAGTAAGATAGCAGAGAAGGAAGG
Organism: uncultured Pleurocapsa sp.; assembly: GCA_938015355.1. GTDB lineage: Bacteria > Cyanobacteriota > Cyanobacteriia > Cyanobacteriales > Xenococcaceae > Waterburya. The sequence continues at coordinate 814 of CALLPS010000325.1, read as the reverse complement.
GGCTCTAACTCAACTTCAACAGCAGTTAGACGCGAAACAAGGTGAGTTGGATAGTGCCAACAGCGATCGCACTTCAGCCCAAGAACAGATAGCAGAGAAGGAAGCGGCTTTAACTGAACTTCAGCAACAGTTAGATGAGAAGCAAGGTGACAACGGCTTTTGCAATTGCAGGGATTGCAACATTTTCCGCATGCAAAATGCCATTGATATAATGAAAATGCGCCTGCCATGGGATCGTCCTCGGGGTGTCCCCAAGTCAAAGGATCATTACCGCTGATCTTTACTTCGCCAAGGCTGACAACGCCGCGCGAGAGAAGCTGGGGATCCCAGCTGACGTCAATATCGCCATTATTGGCGATGACGATGTCGGCACTGTATTGTGGGTCAAGCGGATTGTCCTCAGTACCGATTTCAAGCTTACCCGTATCTGTCACAACGAGTGTATCGACCAGAAGACTTGTGTCCTGGTCGGTTGCAAATTCCAAATCGCCATCAACGCGGATGGTAAAGATGCTGGCATCGCTGGTGCTGTCATAAGTGACGGTTACGTCTTCGGGGATGTGTACGCGGGCATCATCGCCCGGTACCCGGCCACCTTCCCAAGTATTCGGATCATCCCAGTCGCCATCATTAATGGCAGTATGGGTTACGTCTGAAAGTTCAACAAGATCAAGAACGGCCTGGCGTTCAGCAGGATCAGCTTGTGCTGGGAGGGTTACTGTGCTCATTTTTCTACTCGCTTGCTTAAAAGTTTACCTTCTTCGAACTCCCTGGGCGAGACGATCCCACCCCCTTGAAGAGAATTCTGTTCCCC
>CALLPS010000324.1 GCA_938015355.1 uncultured Pleurocapsa sp. | reverse complement strand
TTAAAATACACATTTAGTGATAAAGGTATTTCTTGAAGCTATTTAGTTAATAACTTTTTCCAAAGAATTAAATGTTGATGTAAGTCACAAATCACTAAATTTTGGATATTACTTCATCATTAATATAAAATATATTTCTATACTCATTACTCATTACTCATTACTTAATTTTTTAAGTAACCTATACGAAACGGATTTAGTATTATTGGGGATTCCCTCTAGATTTAATTCGTTAATGAGAATTTTCTGCTACGAGTTGAGAAATCCAACTTCCTTGCCCGAAATTACATTGCAATGACTTAAATAAATCTAATTGATGGTCATTTTTGATTCCCTTGATCGTGGTCGTCATTCCCAAGGAATGAGCGGTAGTAACCATTGCCCCATAGATTTTTTTGTACTGTGTATTTTTGCCGATTGTTTGGAGAGAGGAAAGATCAAGTTGTAAATTATCTAGAGCCAGATTATGTTCCTGAATCAGACTAAGATAATAGGTCCCCAAGTTGTTAATACTAGTTTTGATTGATTGATTCTGTAGTTTTTCAATATTTTTAATAGCGATCGCAAGATGAGCAATTAAGGCTTTTTCCCTAATTTCTAGGATAATACACTCTCGATCAACCCTAAACTCTTGCAGAATTGTCTCTAGTTGTGCCGGCAAATCTGATTGTATGAACTGCCAACATGACAACTCAATTCTCATCATAAATTGGGATTCATCGGTTACAGCATTTTCTTTAAGAAATATTGTTTTATACTTTGATAGATTACGGCAAACTTCTGTCAACAACCATTTATTTAATTGACTAATAAAACCAGTTTCAGCAGCTAGTATTCCTAGTTTTTCTAGAGTAATCTTATTCTGATTAATCTGCCAACATAAACTAGCCTCTACCCCCTTTACTACTCCTGTTGCTAGAGATATTATCGGTTGATAATCAATCGTAAAACTTTCTGCGGTCAAAGCTTTAATAAAATCTAATTTTAGTTCCGAATCAGTTAAAGTTTGAAGTTGAATTTTTTCATCAAATATTTGGTAGTTACCATCACCTTGGCTTTGGGCAGAAAATAAAGCATGGCGTGCATCACACAGAATTTGTTCGGGAGTTTGATATTTTTGATCTCCAATGACAATACCACAGCTAGGATTAAGAAAAAATTCTTGTTTCTCAATGGTAAAAGGTAATTTTAATTGTTGTTGTATTTGTCCAATTAGTTGAATAATTTGGTCAATATTCTTGACATTAACCTCTTTAATAAAGACAGCAAACTCAGTTTCATTTAAACGTCCTAAAACACTAGAATTAGGTACCAAATTTTTAATAACATCACTAATATAGGAAAGACACTGATTTTCCGCTTCTGATTTTAAGATACTTTGATATAGTTTTAGGCGATCGCACTGAATGACGAGAAAAATGAAAAAGTCATTACTCTTTAAGTGATGTTTGAGATTTATTCTTAGTTGCCCAATGAAAGAAATTTTAGTATTAAAGTTAGTAATGGGGTCGATCAAAGAATTATTTAAATATCTTTGATTGATTCGCTGTAATTGTTGATTGTTCTGGGTGAGTTTTTGGTTGCTAATTTCTAACTGTTTTCGTAAATTAATAATTTTTATTTGATTTTCGACTCTAGCTAAAACTTCTTCGACTTGAAACGGTTTACAAATATAGTCTATTCCACCGACTTTGAAAGCTTTGACTTTATCTAAAACATCATGAAGTGCGCTAATAAAAATTACGGGAATATTAGCAAAACGAGGATCTTGTTTGAGTTTGAGACATACTTCATAGCCATCTAGATCTGGCATAGTAATATCCAGAAGAATTAAATCGAATGAAGTAACTTCTAAAGATTGTAATGCCAGAGTTCCTGTAATTGCTCGACGAGTTATATAACCATTTTTAGTTAACATGTCTGATAATAAACGCAAATTATCGAGATTATCATCTACGATCAGAACTATAGGCTGAGTAATACTTGCTGTTGAAGAATTCATCTTTAAATACTTTAGTTAAAATATAGTTTAATCGATTAAAACTAAATTAATTCTGTAGTACAACTCAGAATAGAATTTAATTGATAGGTGTCTACCCAATGAGTCAGAGTATTAACTAAACTCCCATTATGGCGATCGCCTTTAATTTCACTAATTAACTCTAAGATAACCTCTTCATCTAAAGTTAAAGCGGCATTGTGAAGTCGCTGCACCCAATTCTTCGATAACTTAGCTAAAGCGCACTCAATCTCGTCATTACTTAATAACTGATTTTTGTCAGTCTGCTCGTTAGAGAAATCTGCTTGATTGACAACTTCTTCATAGATAAAGTCAATATCTAAATATTGCTTCATCTTGGCAAAAAATACTGATTCTTTAAATGGCTTACTCATAATATCATCACAACCTGCTGCTAATATTTGTGCTTTTTCTTCTTCAAAAGCACTAGCGGTTAAAGCGATGATAATAGTTTTTTGTTTCTGGTGATTACCTAATAATTCCTGCTGTTTTATTTCCTGAAGTCTAATATTTTTTGTACTTTGATAACCATCCATGACTGGCATTCGTATATCCATCCAGATTAAATGAGGCTGCCATTGTTGCCATATGATTAAAGCTTCTCGACCATTTTTCGCTTCCCGTACCTCAAAGCCAAGGGATTGTAATAGTTGGACTATTAATTGACGACTTTCTTCTTTATCTTCTGCAATCAAAATACGATATTGCTTTTGATTAAGTTTAATTCCAATTACCCGCCGATTCTTAGTGACAGTGAAATTAGTTTTCTTAGCTTTTTCAACTGGAATTTTAAATTGAACTGATGTCCCTTCTCTTAATTGAGACTCTAGTTTAATATCTCCATTTAGTAATCGGATAAATTGACGACTGAGGGGTAAACCTAAACCACTTCCTTCCTGAGATTGGTGACCAGATTCGGTTTGTCGGAAAGGTTCAAATAAATATTTGAATTCATCCTCAGCAATACCCACTCCTGTATCTTTAATTTCAAAATTAATAATTTGTCTCTGGGGTTGAGATCCCTCTAGCTCAGAATTATCCGAATTATCAGAATGATCCGAATCAACTGATATCTGCAAACTAACAGTCCCTTTTTTGGTAAATTTAATTGCATTACCTAAGAGATTAATTAATATTTGACGGAGTTTACTTTCATCAGTGTGGATATATCTAAATACAGCAGCAGAGCGTTCAAAAATCAACTGTAAACCTTTTGATTTTGCTTTAAGACTAAATATTTGCTTGAGAGAATCTAATAGCTTTTCTAGATCAAAATCTTGATAAGACAGAGTAGCTTTTCCTGATTCAATTTTAGACATTGACAAAACATCATTAATTAATTCTAGTAAATGTTCTCCACTGCGATTAATGATGCTGAGAGTTTCTTGTTGATGAGTAGAAAATGAAGTCTCTCTTTGTAATAATTGACTAAAGCCTAAAATAGCATTGAGAGGAGTGCGTAATTCATGACTCATATTGGACAGAAAATTACTTTTTGCTTGATTGGCTGCATCAGCATTTTCTTTCGCCTGTTTCATTTGCTGCAAAAGCTGCGCTTGCTGCAATCCTACTCCTAATTGACTACTAACTTGCTCCAATAGGTTAATCTCTCTTTGATTCCAGGATCGCGAAGCAGAATGTTGATAGGCAGCTAATAAACCCCATAGTGTTTTCCCGACAAAGATAGGGACAATTAAATAAGCCCGAATCTGAAATTGCTCTAGAATTTCTAAATGGCATGGAGAATGCTCAACTTGATAAATATCATCAACTGCCGAGATCTCATGATGGCGATATTTACCCCCCTGTTGCTCTCGTAAATAACTATCATGCCAATCTGTCTGTTTACGGGCAGTTACTAGAGGAAATAGCCCAGGGATGGCGGATTCAAATACAAACTTGCCATTCCAATCTGGGAGAAATTGATATACTACCACCCGATCGCACTTAAAGAGTTCTCTAATTTCTTGGGTAGTAGCATTCATAATCAGCTTATCATCTAAACTTTGACGAATTCGCTTGATAATTTGATTTAATGCTTGCTCCTGACGATTAACTGCTGCTTGCTGCTCATTTTTAAGTTTTACTTGGGTTAAAGCTGCTTGCAATTGTTCTGATTGTTGCTGCGCTTGAGCTAATAATTCCGCATGGTTAAGAGCAACTCCTAATTGAATACTAATCTTTTGTAATAAGTCGATTTCCGAATCTTGCCACTGACGAGGCTTTGAACATTGATGAATACACAACAAACCCCACAACTCATCACCTTGTAGCAAGGGGATTGCCAAATTAGCCCTGATTTGAAAACTCTCCAAAAGCTTTACGTGACAATCATGCAAACCTGCTTTATAAATATCAGCAGTCGCCGTAATTCTTCCTCGAGCATAATCAACAGCATATTCCTTGCTAAAAAGGATATCTTGCACTTCCGTCGCCAGGGCAGAAGGAAAATCAGGAATCACATCTTCCGCGACAAACTTCCCTAACTCATGATTTGATGTCGGATCGAAATAAAAGATGCCGACTCGATCTGCATCCAATAGTTGCCGAATTTCCCTAGTGGCAGTCTGGAAAATTTCTTGAGTATCTAAACTTTGACGAATTGCTTGGGTAATCTGGGCAAACAACTGAGATGCTTTAAGTTGATTCCCAAGAGCTACTTGGGTTTGCTGGCGCACCTGAATTTCTTGTTCTAATTGCAACCGTTGTTGTTTTTCCTGGGTTAACAATTGAGCTTGATATAGAGCAATACTGAGTTGATTGGCAATTTTTTGGACAATGTTAATTTCGTCTTTTTCCCACTGACGAGGCTTTGAACATTGATGAATACATAATAATCCCCAGAGCTCTTTACCTTGAAGCAAAGGGACAACCAAATTAGCTCTAATTTGAAAATGCTTTAACGTCTCAACGTAGCAATCATTTATACTCTCGGTATAAATATCAGCGATCGCTAAAACTTTTCCTTGACTGTATTCAAGGGCAGATCCTTTTGCAAAACAGAGATCTTGTATTTTGGTGGCTAAACCAGAAGGAAATCCCGAGGCAACATCTTCGGCAACAAATTGCCCCTGGCTAAAATTAGAGTTAGGATCGAAATAAAATATTCCCACCCGATCTGCATCTAATAGTTGCCGAATTTCTCTAGTGGCAGTCTGAAAAATTTTTTGAGTATCTAAACTTTGGCGAATAGCATAAATAATCTCTTCAGATAAGCGAGATGCCCTGAGCCTTTTAATTAATAAAGCTTTATCTATTTCTTTATCTGTTTGAGATGATTCTAGTTGATAATCCATTGATACTTCTTTCTAGGGTAATTCTGATTAACCACCAAGAGATCTCAATATCTGGCAATCAATATTAATATTTAAATGTATATGCGGTTTTACCTAAATTGTCCAGATGAATTATTCGTTCTAACAAATTAATTTTGCACGACTACTTAAAACTATTCCTGAGTATCTGATAAGCTGTTAGCCAGCTAGCACAGTTTCTTAACCTTTTGTATGACTGATATTCGGCAACTAATTGCTCAAGAGTTTTCACTATCCCTTCGCAACGTTAATAATGCCCTAGATTTATGGCAGTCAGGGGGTACAGTGCCGTTTATTGCTCGTTATCGCAAAGAACAAACAGGTTCTCTAGACGAAGTGCAGTTAAGAGATATTTTTGAACGTTATACTTATCTTGATGAGCTAGGAAAGCGAAAAGAGAAGATTATTGCCGAAATTGCCTCTCAGGGAAAATTAACCGCGGCATTGGAGGCAAAAATAGCTATTTGTCTCAATAAAACAGAATTAGAAGATTTATACCTGCCTTATAAGCCCAAGCGACGTACCAGGGCAACTATTGCCAGGGAAAAAGGATTAGCACCTCTAGCTGATTGGATTGCCGTCAATAATAAACCTCAAATCGCTAACATCTCCTTAAGTTCGGAAGCAGAAAAGTATCTTGATGCTGAAAAAGAAGTAGAAACTGCTGAACAGGCTTTAGCAGGAGCAGCGGATATTTTGGCGGAACAGGTGGCAGATAATGCAGAAATTAGAGCATATTTGCGGAAATATATGTTTGAGAGAGGAGTATTTGTCTCCCAAATTAAGGGAGATCATCCCGAAGGCAGTACGAAATACGAGATGTATCGGGACTACAACTATGGAGTACGGAAGATTCCGCCCCACAATGTTTTGGCTTTATATCGCGGAGAAGCAGAAGGGATCTTAACCGTAGATATTGCTTTTGAGGAATCGGAGGTCATGGCTTATTTGGAACAGCGAGAAATAAGCACTAAATCAACCACCCTAAAAGAATTTTACCAAACAATGTTAAAAGATGCCTTCAATCGCCTACTAAAGCCCTCATTAATGCGGGAAGTGAGGAGCGATCGCAAGGAATACGCAGACATGGAATCAATCCAAACCTTTGAGGCTAATTTACGTAATCTTCTTTTGGCTCCTCCTGCGGGGAGAAAACCCACCCTAGGAATTGATCCTGGTTTTCGTACTGGTTGCAAAGTAGTCGTACTCTCGGATACAGGCAAGTATTTGCAATATGAGGCAATCTTTCCTCATACGGGAGAAGGGAAAAGAAAGCAAGCGGCTCAAACTGTCAAAGATCTAATTAGTAAATATCAAATTGAACTGATTGCGATCGGAAATGGTACTGCCTCTCGGGAAACCGATCAGTTTATGGCAGAAGTTTTACGAGAAATTAAGCTACAACCAGTTAAGGTAATTGTTAACGAATCTGGAGCATCGATATATTCTGCTAGTGACATAGCTCGGGATGAATTTCCTGATTTGGACTTAACTATACGAGGCGCAATTAGTATTGGCAGAAGGCTACAAGATCCTCTAGCAGAATTGGTAAAAATAGATCCTAAATCTATTGGTGTGGGGCAATATCAACATGATGTCAATCAAAAACTACTCAAGCAAAAACTAGAAGAAAGTGTTGAAAGTTGTGTTAATTATGTCGGAGTAGATCTTAACACCGCCTCAAAAGAATTATTGATCTTTGTATCAGGAATCTCTAGCACAATTGCTAATAATATTGTCAATTATCGTAACGAAAAAGGCGCATTTAATAATCGTAAAGAATTACTAAAGATAGCAAAATTAGGCAAGAAAACTTACGAACAAGCAGCGGGATTTCTGCGAATTCGTAATGGAGATAATCCTTTAGATAATACGGCAGTACACCCCGAAAGTTATCAGGTAATTAAACAAATAGCTAAAAGTCTTAGTGTCTCCCTAGAGCAAATTACTCAAGTTAGCGATCGCTTAAAAAGTCTTGATTTAACCCAATTTATTACCGAAGATGTGGGCTTGCCGACTCTCCAAGATGCTATTGCCGAATTAGAAAAACCAGGAAGAGATCCCAGGGAACAATTCCAATATGCCACTTTCACCGAAGGTGTGGCGGAAATTAGCGATCTTACAGAAGGCATGATTTTAGAAGGAGTAGTAACCAACGTAGTTAACTTTGGTGCTTTTGTAGATGTGGGAGTACACCAGGATGGCTTAGTACATATATCTCAATTATGCGATCGCTTTGTTTCTGATCCAAATGAAATTGTCAAAGTCGGACAAATTGTCAAAGTCAGAGTGATGGAAGTAAATGAAAAGCTCAAACGTATTGGTTTGTCAATTAAACAAGTATAGGATTGATCTCAAAACGTACTATTACTCATTACTCCTTACTCATTACTCCTTACTCATTACTCCTTACTCCTTACTCATTACTCATTACTCCTTACTCATTACTCATTACTCCTTACTCTTTACTCATTACTCCTTACTCATTACTCCTTACTCCTTACTCCTTACTCCTTACTCATTACTCCTTACTCCTTACTCATTACTCATTACTCCTTACTCCTTACTCCTTACTCCTTACTCAAGTTCCTGTTGATTACGAATAATATTCTCGGTCATGGTAGCAAGTTCACTTAATTCTAGTTCAAATTTGCGGGCTTGCTTTTCATAGCTCAATTTTTTGGCGATCGCGGCTCGGGCTAAATCTTCCCGATCTTG
>CALLPS010000323.1 GCA_938015355.1 uncultured Pleurocapsa sp. | reverse complement strand
ATAAGAGCATAACCAGTAACTAATAAAAAACTGAATCAAGCAAGAGCTTAACCCAGTTCAGCACCAAACTTCAATTTTGAAATTCAACTTACCTAAATATAGCGGTTCTCAGAGTCATTACAAAAAACCCTAGATTAATATTATTCATGTTATCCATTGTCTATCTCGTCAATGATGGCAGCAGCTTTTTCACATAAAGCCTCGTGACATTTTCCATTGGTAGCCACAATACAACCCCAGCGTTTAACATCCCCTTGGTTATAGTAAACAGGTTCACCATTAACATAAGTAAACTTCCCCCCAGCCTCCGTCAAAATCAACTCTGGCGCGGCAAAATCCCAATCCTTAGCGGCAGATTTACCAGATAGGGAAAGATAAACATCAGATTCTTGCTCTAGCAGGGTGGAAATTTTGCCCCCAACTCCCCCCATGTATTTCTTTCCAGCAAAGGGGAGACGTTCAATCAATTCTTTAAAGCGATCGTCGCGGTGGGAGCGACTGACAATTAAGTATAAATCTTCAATCTGATTGCGATCAGAAACCTTGATTGGTGTTACTGTTCCATCTTTAGTTTCAACAAAAGTACCATTATCTTTAGAAGCAAAATAAACTTTCCCAGCTTCAGGAATAGCCACAATACCAATTACAGGACGACCTTGATATGCCAAGGCGATATGCATCCCATATTCTCCTGTCTTATCAATAAAATCTCTAGTGCCATCGAGAGGATCAATAATCCAAACCCAATCTTTTGCTATGGGTTCAGCCTTTTTAACATCAAACGTTTCCTCAGACAAATAACCAAACTCTTCTGTTCCCAGTTCTGCTTGTAATTTGCTTAAGATATGCTTGTTTGCTGCTAAATCCGCTGCGGTAACAGGACCATCTTTTTTGTCACTTACATCTAAATCAGAGGCGTTCTTATGATAAAAAGAACTAAGGATATCTGCTGCGCCCCAAGCAACAATACGAGCAGTTTCCAGAATTTTGGCTAATTCAGCTTGATTTTTGTCCAAAGCTAGCTCCCAATGGTGTTTACGTATTTCTTAGCAATTCTACTTGATAACTATCATCTTAGTTGGTGCAGCAGAATACTCAACAAGTTATCACATTGATTGGATACAAAATCAACTGGTGTAAGACAAGAACTTGAGAGCAGGAATTTTCTTTTATACTTTCTTGGCAGGAGAAATATAATGATCTTGTCTGGGGTGATATCTTTGAGAACAAATAGTCACAGCTTATGGTAACGCAGAGGAAACAGATGGAGAAATTATGAGGATGTGAGAAGAATTAAAGCTTAATTGGTTCATCGATCATTTTGTCATCGATCATTTTGTGTAGTTTAGCTAACTCATCCATGCCTTCTTGCCAGAAATCAGTACCTCTGTTTTTGTTAGCCTCGATGGGCAAAGGTTGCCAATTATCGCAATCGAAAGTTAGTTCGGGAAAGTATTTCTTCGGTAACTTATGATCCAAACTCATACCCCATTTTCGTTTCCAATCATCGTAGGAAGGGTATTTAATATCACCAATGATTAGGTGGCGACAGGCATATAAAGAATACAACACGGAGGCTCTTCCGTATTCCGTACCAATACCACCATTAACTATAAAATCATCTAAGTCTGCTTTTCTGACAAAAGATTTCTCTGAAATACTGTATTCAGCCTTTTTTCTATAACCGTCAAAGTATGTATTTTTGCAACGGTATTCAAAACAAAACATATTTGACAGTTCATCTAGAATATTTTCCCATCCTGGGTAGATACTAATTCTCATTGGCGATCGCCCTTAACGCATTCCATTCGGGATCTGGGGTGTCAACTAATTTTTTGAGACTATCTAAAACAACATAAGGATTACCGCTCAACTCAGCCTTTTCAACTTCTCTGATTGCTTTCTGGGCTACATAAGCAGAGAGGCTAATAGTATCCTTATTCTTAGGAAAGATTTTTTGAATTGTTTGTAAAATGTTCCAGGAGTTTATGATATTGTCCCAACCTCTGTTGTTATAACCTTGGGAACGTAGTTCTTTTTTTTCTTTTTGATTAAAGGACTTAAAATTTTGGGAATTGCGGGCTTGTACATCCCAATAATTCAATCCGTCTAATTGTCTTGCCATCACAAATCTCCTTATCTATGTTTATCTGATTCAGGAATACATCAAACCACTATTAACGATTTCTAGATTTATATTCCTGCTCAAATGCCCAACCAATTTTTTCAGCTTGATTAATTGCATAATGCGCTTTATTTTTTTCTTGGTCTATTTTTGCTTGAGCAGTATCCATCGACACTGCATTCATAGAAGCGAGCATCTTGTCATCATTATTTGTCGCTTTACCGTACAATCTTTTGAAAGTGTTTATTAGTTCACTTTTTGACCAGTTAGTTAGACTACCGAGTTTTGCATTTAAGCCAAAGTTTTCCCTATTCAATCTCTGGTTAATATCTGCTCTCTCATTCCGCTCAGTAAATATCTTGACTAAAGTTTCAGCAGGGAGAACTACTTCTTCGTCAGCTACAAGGGTCTCCAATTGCTTTTTCTTTAATATTCTAAGATTAGGAGGTCTTAACTGTGGATATTGAGTGAGTATAATTTTTTCTAATTCCTCGCGTTTCAACTTCATTTATCATATTCATAGTACGCAATATAACTACAAGGTAATATATGTCTGTTGTGATAGCTGTGATTACGAGCATCTCAAATAGATCGGCTTCTTTGATATCGAATCATATAGAGATCGCAGTAGTGTTCCAATAGAAAATATAGAAATTAATTGTTTGTCCGACTTTTTAGCCCTTTTTTGCAGGACGAAACAAATGATTGTGTTCAGGATGGTATAAGCGAGAACGGGTAGTAACAGCTTCTTGCAGTGCAGGACTTATAAGATATAAAGTTGTCCTAATTAAATCATGTTCTCTGGTAACTGCTGCCATTTCTGATAAGGGAACGACCCAAATTTGTTCATCTTGCCAACCCACACGATAACAAACTGCCACAGGAGTATCCTCAGGATAATGTTCTAATAGCTTCTCTTGTGCTGTTTCTATATGGCGAGCAGCTAAATAGAGACATAAACTAGCTCTATGGGCAGCTAAAGAGGCTAATTCTTCGGCTTCGGGTACAGATGATGCTTTGCCGCTAATTCTCGTTAAAATGATCGTTTGTACTAGCTCTGGAATAGTTAATTCAGTGCTAAGTTTGGCAGCAGCAGCCTGAAAAGCACTAATGCCAGGAATTAACTCAAAGGGAATATCCGCCTCGGTAAAAGCTTGCATCTGTTCGCCGATCGCACTATATAGAGTAAGATCTCCTGAATGTAGACGGACAACTGATTTACCTTGCCTAACGCGATCAATTGCTAAGGGAATAATTTGCTCTAGCGTTTTATTCCCCGTTGCCACTAATTCAGCATCAGCACGAACATCCTGTAAGATCTGCTTCGGCACTAAAGAATCTGCGTAGAGAATTACATCAGCCTGAGACAGTATTTTATAAGCTTTTAAAGTTAATAATTCAGGATCTCCTGGCCCTGCGCCAATAATATAAACGGCAGGTTTAAGCAAGACTTGAGTTGATTTCATTAAATGATAGATATGGTTATTTTGCAATTAATTATCGAATTATGGTCTGTTGCTAGTCATATTTTGCTGATGCTTGACTGAAACTACATCAGGCAGTGATTTGTTAAACCAGTACAACCAGACAAGAATTAAGAGACCGAAAGCGATCGCACTAAAACTAACGACCTGAGCAATTTTTAAAGAGCCTAGCATGAGACTATCAGTACGCAACCACTCAATCCAGACTCGACCTAGACTATAGCCAATTAGATAGACAGCGGCGATTGTTCCTGTTTTGAGTCGAGTAGTTCGTTTTAATCCCCAAAAAAATAACCCCAGTAACAATACAAAAATCCCTAAATTCCAGAGAGATTCATAAAGAAAAGTGGGATGAAAATATTCATAGTTGATTAAATCCAGGGGACGATATCGGGGTGCAATAAAAAGTTTCCAAGGCAAATCAGTTGGCTTACCAAAAGCTTCTGAGTTGAAGAAATTACCCCAACGACCAATTGCCTGACCTAAGATTAAAGATGGTGCAACTAAATCCAATAGTTGCCAGAAAGAAATCCGTTTAATGCGAGCAAAAATAATCGTGGAAATCGTTCCACCAATTATCGCTCCATGAATTGCAATTCCTCCCTTCCAGATAGCAATGATATCTTCAGGGCGGCTCGCATATTCCTGCCATTGAAATAAAACATAATATATTCTGGCGCAAGGAATAGCGGCAATAACCAACCAAATTGCTAAATCACCTAATAATTCTGGATCTACACGGCGGTATTTGGCTAAATACTGAGACAAAGTAACCCCTAGCAAAACTGCGGTTGCAATTAACAAGCCGTACCAACGAACCACAATTGGTCCAATCTCAAAAATAATTGGACCAGGAGATTGAAATTGAAAAGCAAAGATCATAATCTGTGTAAGTTGGCAAGAATTAGCTTAGGCTAATACATTTTCTAATCGCTGACCATTATCTCAGGTTTATGGGGTTACTGTACTAATTAGTTATGCAAACCATTATATTTTATCGAGAATAGTGGCTAGATTTTTAAAGGCTAGATGTTAAATCTTATTGGTTTTAACTAGGAGAATACCTAAGAAAATGAAACTAACGCCAATAATACGAACAAAAGATAAAGGTTGTCGTGGGATTCCGTATAGACCATAGTGATCAATCATGAGTCCAAAGATGAGCTGACTAAACACAATTACCATGAGGGCAAAAGTCGCCCCCAGTCTTGGAAAAACATAAATACCACCAAATAAAATCAATAATCCATAGATGGCTCCACCTAATAGTAAATCTAATCGCAGTGTTGCGATCTCATTCCAACTCATGCTTTCACGGCTCAAAACAGCATAAGCAATCGATCCCAAAAAAACTAGTCCGTTAGAAACTACCATTAATGAAGCCAGACCAATATACTGAGAAGCTGCCGCATTAGTAACTGGCTGGAAGGCAATACTAAACCCGATCAAAATTGCTACCGTCAAAACGAGATTTGTCATAAATTGTTCTGTTCGTATTGTTGAATAGCGTGAACTAGCTTGCGACGCATCATCAGTCCTGGTTTATCATACTAAATCCTATTCTCAAAACTCACTTTTAAATTGGAAGTAGTTAATAGGCTTTTAGCCTATTGCCTTTACTTAGACTGCACAACCTGAGTAATAGTGCTAATTAGTTCATTTTCAGGACAAGGTTTGACCAGATAAGCAGCGGCACCCAATTCCATGGCTAGTTGTCTGTGTTTATCACTATCGCGGGAAGTCAGAATGACAATTGGCAAGTTCTGGTATTCAGGATTGTTTTTAGCCGCTTTTAAAAATTGAAAGCCATTCATTAAAGGCATTTCTAAATCGCACACCACAAATTCAACTTCCCCAGACTTTTTCAATTCAGTTAAAGCATTGATCCCATTATCCGCTTGGAGTACTTGCTTACATACCTTTTCTAAAGACATAGCAATAGTTCGGCGAAGACTATGAGAATCATCAATCACCAAAATAGTTTGGGGTATTGAAGAAAGAGAAGATGGAGAGTTTGCAGGGGGTAACTGTTGAGTCTTGGCACCACCACTAGGAAGGGCTTGGAAACTTGTACCACCTAAAAAGGCTCTTTGGCTAATGGTATTGCTACGATACTGAGAGTCTTTGAGCAACATTGTGCCATCAATTACCAAAGTAAAACTACTATCTTTGAGCACACTACAGCCATAAACATAGCGAGGGGGGATAATAGCGCTGCCAAGAGGTCTGATCACTAATTCTTGTTCCCCTAATACTTGATCTACTTCCAAGCCAATAAAACCGTTCTGACGACGCAACAGTAAAATCGGGTTATTTAAATTAGATTCCGACTCTTGCATACGAGAGATAGTACGGGGGTATTCAATCATGCTCGATAATTGACGTACTGGAACCATTTCGATATCATCTTTTGTCGGCCAATGTAAAACTTTCTGTCCCTCAAAGATCTGTACTTCTTTTGAAGTTGGCAGAATAATTCTTTCAATCGCATCAATTAATAACCCATAGGTCATGCCAGCTGCCTGAGTCAGCATTAATTTAGCGATGGTTAAAGTCAGGGGGATTTGCAAGGAGAAAGTTGTCCCCTTTCCAGGAGTTGACTCAATGGAAATTGTGCCGTTCATCTCTTCAATTTGCGATCGCACTACGTCCATACCAACACCTCTACCAGACAGATCACTAAGCTTGTTAGCAGTGGAAAATCCTGGTTCAAAGAGCAATTCTAGTAACTGGGAAGGTGGGGTAGTTGCTGCTTGTTCTGCCGAAATTAATCCCTTCTCAATGCCAGTTTCCTTGATTCTCTCGATATTGATGCCTTTGCCATCATCACCAACTTCAATCACCGTTTGACTTCCTTGGTAATATGCCCTGAGGAAAACTGTTCCTGACTCTGGTTTATTTGTCCTCGCTCTTTCTTCTGGGTTTTCTAAACCATGATCGAAAGAGTTGCGAACTAGGTGCAGTAAAGGATCATAGAGCTTTTCTTCAATAGTTTTGTCAATCAGAATATGACTACCCGTAATATTGAGTTCTGCATTTTTATCGTGAGTTACCGAAAGCTGCTTAAGCATACGAGGAAAACGATTAAATAGTCTGCCAATAGGAGACATTCTCGTATCTATTAGTTCGTCTCTCATATTTAACAGCATTCGCTGTTGTTTTTGAGTATCTCTTCTGGTCTGTTTATTATAATTTTTGATCCTTTCCGCGATACTTATTAGTTCTGAGTTACTAGTTGTGGTTAATGCTAAAAGTTGGGTTAGTCTCGTTTCAGAATCTTGTGCAGTAGCAGCAGGTAATACAGATTTATAATCTTGACTCTGGGACTGGGTAATGTTGTTTAATCTGGCGGGTAATTCTTGTAACAGTTGCTGTTGTTGTGGTGAGAGGCAAACTTCATCGACAACTTCAATCAATTCGTGAACTATTTGCTCGCTATAACTAATCTTTTTGAGTAGTTGCTCAACAAATTGACCAATTTGTTCATCTTTAAGAATATTTTTGTTTTGATTAATTAACAGTTCTCCGACCAAATCATTCAGTTTCTCTAGAGATTCTAAATTCACACGAACGGTTTTACTTGTTTTATTCCCATTGGCAGTTTGCTTAGAACTACTTTTATTAGAAGATCCAAATCGAGATTTCCTGACATCTCTGGTGGATATTTCCTGTGGCGATGTATCTTTTTGTTTAAGTGATTTTACTGATACTGGAATTAGAGATGTGTCACTTTCCTGGGGTTTTCCAAATTTACTGGATGAAGATTTTTCTTGATTAAGGTTATCAGAAACGACATCGCTTCCCCAGATTTGAGTCATAAATTCTGTTGACTGTTCTTCCTCTTCAAAGAATGAATGAGTATCTTCTAAATCTGAATTAACAATGACTGTAAATTCCTCTCCTAGAGATTCAGAACCAAAAATATCTTTAGCATCTTCATCCTCTAATTCAACGACGTTATTAACAGCCGTGAATTCCTCTCCCAAAGACTCAGAACCAAAAATATCTTTAGCATCTTCATCCTCTAATTCAACGACGTTATTAACAGCCGTGAATTCCTCTCCTAAAGACTCAGAACCAAAAATATCTTTAGCATCTTCATCCTCTAATTCAACGACGTTATTAACAGCAGTAAATTCCTCTCCCAAAGACTCAGAACCAAAAATATCTTTAGCATCTTCATCTTCGGAAATGTTGATTGCCTCGGCAAACATTGAATTGTCGACAAAACTAGAATTATCAGCTTCAAATTCGAGGCTATTTTCACTCTTATTCTCGATACCTGCTAATTGCTGCAATTCTGAAGAGGGTTCTCCTCCTCGATCGCGATCGCCATCCATAACCTGCTGCTGTGCCTGTTGAAAGTTAGCGATCGCAGCTTCCGTTATTCTTTGTACCTGATCGGGATTAACCTCCAAAGCGGTCAGAATTGTCTGGGCAATATCGCCTAAGCCTGATAGATTAAGGGATTGAGATAAACCGAGGAAAATTTCCGCCTGAGATTGCAACACCTCGGTCATAACTTCAGGATCGCCTTCGGATAATGCCACAGAGAGTTCCTGGATTCTTTCAGGAACAACAGATTCAAAGAAAGATTGAACTACATCTACACCTAATTCTTCTGAGGTAGGAAAGGCATCCTGATCGCTCAGATAATCGCCAAAGATTTCGGTTAATTCCGCAAAAATCCCCGCAGCACGATTGAGGATTTCTTCTCTGTCAATGGGCGCTTTACTAAATTCTGCCATTAACGGAACACTAAGGCAGTCATAACTAGCGTAG
>CALLPS010000322.1 GCA_938015355.1 uncultured Pleurocapsa sp. | reverse complement strand
CTGGCTTCTAATCCTCAATGGAATAGAGAAAGGCTAATTAATGCTAGTATTTCCCTATTCTTGATGCAGAATCATAAAAGCATTAAAACAAAAAATTATCAAGACTGCTCTCAAACCTATTTACATTCAATCGGAATTCTTTCTAAACCCCATTCTCAAAACTAGATCATCTCTAATAAAATCCAATGTATCAAGTTAAATTGCGATCGCCAATATTGAAAAACTTGATCAAGTGATCAACAAATAGGACTAAAGTAAATCTAATTTCCGTCTTGCTTGATCGTGATTCAGTTTGAATTTTATTGGGTAGTTGGAAAAAGCACTCAATATTTGCTTAATCCTACTTGATACAGTTTTTGAATAATACTAATTGTTTTGTCAAAAGTAGAGTGATTCTTTAAGTTATTAGGATCAAGATTTTGAATTTGAGTTAGAATGAGAGCCTCTTCTGTGGCAATATTATTATCACTGTAAATTAATTTACTAACTGCCGTCAGAAGGCTTTCATAATCTGCTTGATTTGGATTATTTCCTAGGTATTTTTCTAACAGTTGATAACATGTTTCTGAAGATGCACCCGCATAATTAGTTACTAAATCTTTTAGCTCTATTTCGGAACTCATACCTTGTTCCCTAGCTATGCTTTCCAAAAACTTTTTCTCTTCTGGTTGAATTTCCCCATCAATCCAAGCAACAGCGACTAATATTTCCAAAAGATTTTGACTATTATTTTTGGCTAACTGAGTCATGACTATCCATTATTACTTTAATAAACTTTGATTGATATTTATGACAAGGGATTAGGCTAACCCCTAGCCGTCCGATCACTCAAAATTACTTCTTTAACTATATTTCTTAAGATTTTAAGAAAAAAAGGTTCTTCCAAACCGAAGTCAGCTAGGTTTCTTTGCCAAAGTCAAAACAATTTCAAGAAAATACTTTTTTCTTCGTATTTAAACTTATCTCAGAGTTTTTTATTTTTCCAAACGAACAACATACCATTGCAGATATTTATCGGCACCAATATCTAATTCAAAATAGTTATCGAGGAGATGCTGTGCCTGTAATTCTTGTGAGTTAAATTGTTCTAATTCTCGGGGAATAATTACTTCTTCTGATAACAACAAATCAACCAGTTTAGTCTTCAATTCTGCTGCATTCATAAATTGTTCAGGCTGATTTGATTCGAGGACAACATAGCCGTCCTCTTGATACATAATGGAATTCGGCATATTCGTGACAAGCTAAAAGACTACGTTGTTTGTCAATCGTTTTTCAGCTATTAGCTATGAGCTTTTAAGCGAGAAGTTCGGTCAATAAACCCGAACTAAAGTTTAACTTTATGGGGTGGGAGCTTAACATTAGTAGCTAAACCCAACCAGGATAGTGTTTTAATCATCATCCAAGTTAAATCAATTTCCCACCACTCTAGACCATGACGAGCAGAATACTGAAAAGCGTGATGATTATTGTGCCAACCTTCCCCAAAAGTAAGCATTGCAACCCACCAACAATTAAGAGAAGTGTCATGAGATTCATAACTCTTATAGCCAAATTTATGAGTGGCACTGTTAACAAACCAGGTACAGTGGAAAACCACAACTAGCCGTGCAAATACACCCCAAACTACAAAGGGTAGACCACCCCAAAAATACAATAATAGTGCCAGGGTAAGCTGAATGGGAATCATACCATATTGACAGAATAAATAAAAGCGATCGCTGGATATATCTTTGGTATAGCGAGCAATCTTGGCATTAGCAGGGTTTTGGCACAGCATCCAGCCCAGATGGCTCCAATAAAAACCTTTGAGAGAATTGTGTGGAT
The DNA here is from genome assembly GCA_938015355.1 of uncultured Pleurocapsa sp. Taxonomy (GTDB): domain Bacteria; phylum Cyanobacteriota; class Cyanobacteriia; order Cyanobacteriales; family Xenococcaceae; genus Waterburya. Next base: position 3,163 of record CALLPS010000322.1, on the reverse strand, counting down.
CAAACTCTTGATCGGAATATTGATGATGAATACGATGTAGTCCAATCCAGTCTAAGGGACCCCCTTGACCAGCAAGAGTGCCACAAAAAACTAATATGTATTCCAGAAATTTGGGAACTTGGTAACTACGATGAGCTACGAGACGATGAAAACCAAGAGTAATTCCAACTCCTGCCGTTAGTATATAAAGTATAAATGCTACCCCCAGAGCATTCCAGTTAAAATTACTAGGAATCAAGGCAAGTAGAGCTAGGGCGTGAATTATCCCCATATAAATGATTGTTCCCCAAGCAGGGGGAATTTTATCTGATGTAGCAACTGTCATTGACAAACCTAAATCTCAACTCCATATAGTTCTGTATAGTGCAATTAAATACACGATACTAATCAAGAAGAAAGCAAAGATATTAAATTCTTTTACTTCCTCCTGTTTCAAAATATTGGGTAATAAATTGGGTAATTAAATTATTTGAAATTGCTAGTTAGAACTTACCGATACCGAGATAAACTGCAAAAGCGTTATTTGATCGGCGCTCAACCACAAAATCGAGCGTTTCCTTAAAAATATGAAAACTAATGATCTGCTATTAGAAGCAGAAAAAGCACTAATATCGATTTTTTCTGGTATTGACACTCAGGTCAAGCAAAATCTGAAAAAAGTTTTGACAGCTTTCCATGATCATCGCCTTGGAGTGCAGCATTTTTCTAGTGTTAGTGGCTATGGACATGATGATTTAGGTAGGGAAACTCTCGATAAAGTTTTTGCCCAAATTATGCAAGCCGAGTCGGCATTAGTCAGAGTTCAGTTTGTTTCTGGTACTCATGCGATCGCCTGTAGTTTGTATGGAGTCTTGCGCCCTGGAGATGAGATGTTGGCAGTGGCGGGCAAACCCTATGACACTCTGGAAGAGGTAATTGGCTTGCGGGGAGAGAATCAGGGTTCTTTGCAAGATTTGCAGATTGATTATCGTCAACTCGATCTGACTCAGGAAGGAACTATCGACTGGGAAGCATTAAGTACAGGTATCACTAGTAAAACCCGTTTGGTATTAATTCAACGTTCTTGTGGCTACTCTTGGCGGCAGAGTTTGTCGATAGCTGATATCAAAAGAATTGTGGAGATGGTTAAACAGCAAAACTCCCATACCGTCTGTTTGGTAGACAACTGCTACGGCGAATTTGTGACTGACCTTGAGCCTACCGCCGTGGGAGTAGATTTAATAGCGGGTTCCTTAATTAAAAATCCTGGGGGAACTATTGTCACCGCAGGAGGCTATATTGCAGGTAAGACAGAATTTGTCGAAGCAGCAGCTTGTCGTTTAACTGCACCAGGAATTGGCAGCAGCAGTGGCGCAACTTTTGATCAAAATCGCCTGCTGTTTCAAGGATTATTTCTGGCACCACAGATGGTAGGGGAAGCAATCAAGGGCAGTCATTTAATTGCTTATGTTTTTGACCAGTTGGGGTATCCTGTTAATCCCTCACCCCTAGAACCCAGAAAAGATATTATTCAAGCAGTGCAGTTAGGTTCTCCCGAAAAACTGATTGCCTTCTGTAAAGCCATACAACAGCATTCTCCTGTGGATTCCTATGTCGAACCTGTTCCTGGGTCAATGCCTGGATATGCGAGCCAATTAGTTATGGCTGGAGGCACGTTTGTCGATGGTAGCACTTCAGAATTTTCAGCAGATGGTCCCCTGAGGGAGCCTTACATTGCTTTTTGCCAAGGAGGAACTCACTGGACTCATATTGCGATCGCCTTGGAAGCAGCTATTAAGAGTCAACAATATTGAGGAAAATAAAAAAACTCTATTCTTCCCCATCAACATCAGGCTCTAAAGCTTCAGGAGAAGCCTCGCCATTTTCTCCTGACTGTAAGTTTTCCTTAACTTTGGCTTCTATCTCGGCTGCGATTTCTGGATTTTCTAAGAGGTAGTTGATCGTATTGTCCCTACCCTGCCCAACATTGTCTCCCTTGTAGCTATACCAGGCACCTTTTCGCACGACAATATCTGATTCTTCTGCTAAATCTAACAGACATCCGATGTTGGAGATTCCTTTGCCAAAGATAATATCAAACTCGGCAATACGAAAGGGAGGAGCAACTTTATTTTTTGCCACTTTTACTTTCGCTCGAATACCATACATACCCTCGTTACCTTTTTTCAGGGTTTGAATTCGACGAATATCTAGGCGGACAGAACAATAGAACTTCAGGGCATTTCCCCCTGTTGTTACCTCTGGATTTCCATAGCTAATCCCAATTTTTTGTCGTAGCTGGTTAAGAAAAATTACCGTAGCTCCAGATTTGCCAATATTACCAGCAATCTTCCTTAAAGCTTTACTCATTAAACGAGCCTGTAAGCCTACCTGATTGTCTCCCATCTCTCCTTCAATTTCTGCTCGGGGAGTCAAGGCTGCTACCGAATCTATTACTACTAAGTCTACCGCCGCCGATCGCACTAGTTGATCGACAATTTCTAAGCCCGATTCTCCATTATCTGGCTGTGCCACTAACAGATTTTCAATATCGACCCCTAATGCCTGGGAATATGTGGGATCTAAGGCATGTTCGGCATCCACAAAGGCGGCAACTCCCCCCATTTTTTGCGTTTCGGCGATCGCATGGAGAGCTAGAGTGGTTTTACCCGAACTTTCAGGGCCATATATTTCAATAATTCTTCCTTTGGGTAATCCACCCCCCAAGGCTACATCTAAAGTCAATGCACCACTGGGAATAGTCTCTACCTTCATTTGAGCCGCATCCCCTAAGCGCATAATGGCACCTTTACCAAAGTTGCGCTCAATTTGTTTTAAAACCAAGTTAAGAGCCTTCTCTTTATCGGAATTGCCAGCAGTAGTAGAATTATTTGCGCGAGTTGCCATGGATGCCTCAATTAATCAGTGATGTAAATAAAAAAGTAGAGGTAAGTTTGATTAAACCCTATGTCATTTAGATAAATTATCTCATTTGTTGATCAAAAAGTCAACAAAAATTAGTACTTATACGCTTAGTGTGAATTAGCTTCGTTGGAAATGCAATAGTTCATAGCTTAAAGCTTTAAGCTTTAAAAATCCGACAATATAGAGCTATTGTGACCTGGATAGAGATTGAAAAATCATGATTGGCAATAGTTTGAGCCATCATGATAGCTAATTTTAA
>CALLPS010000321.1 GCA_938015355.1 uncultured Pleurocapsa sp. | reverse complement strand
ATTTCACTATTATTGTCTATTTGCAGTCTTTTTTCTGTAGTTTCCTATTAACATGCTATCTCGCCATTCTCTTAGTAGAGCCAGTTACATTGAGAATAGTAGAGATTGTAGTACCAAGTTCGTTAGATAATAACTTTGCAGAAGCTCAAGCTTATCATCTAATATCATTTTTTTCTATGCTCAGTATTATTTCAAGTCTCATTGGTTTGCTGCTAGTTTATGGTTTATTGAAACGCAAAATATTGGCATGGATATTAACATTGCTCTCCCAAATATTGGAAATATTCACCAATTTAGTTTTTCTATTTTATTACTATATATATAGGTTTACTTTGGATATACCTAAATTTTATCTCTTAATAGGAATTTTTCATCTAATTGTCGCCTGTGCCACTATTTACTATCTCTTTGAGCGGGATGTAATCAAAGCATTTTTCAATACGTTGTCATCATAAGCGAGAAAGAAACGACTTTGAAGTAAATGTAGTAGCTATCTATTAGAGATAATTTGTATACAAACTACTCTCGCACCAGCAGAAATCATGTCTTCTAACCAATACCTGATACTGGTAATTAACTGTTTAGCTTTGGGAAAGATAAGTAGGGTATTCTCGTTACTGTTAATCAAAATCTCTTCTTTGAGGGCATCAACGGTCATGGGTTTGCCCTCATCATTTTCAGTAGGAAAACCTATCTTTATGGCGATCGCCATAACGAATTTCTTGATACTCTCCTAACATTTCCTTATGGAGAGCTACAGCAAAATCAGTTTTACCTGTGCCAGCTTCACCGAGGACGATGATCGAATTCCCAGCAGCGATCGCCCGACAAACTTTTTTAAAGAGTTGTTCATATAGAGATGGCTCATATTGGATTTGGCATAAGAACAATTTTCAGCTTGGATAGAGTAATCAGCAGTAGATGTGTCAGTTAATTTTAATAGCAACTAAATCTGTTAAATTATGGCAAAAATAGTTTTTTTTTAGTTACGCTGGAGTTATTCTTAAATTTTATATACGTATTCCAGTACACATATAACTATATACAACATACAACTATGGAAAATTGTCAAAAATATGAAGAACAAAAAATTCCCCTTGTTCGTAAGCTGAATAATCGTCAGCATAAAAGCAAAAAGACTATTGCCATGGGTCGATTAGCTGCGGGATGGATGATTTTGCAAACCTGTTTTTTGGCAACTCCTGTCTTGGCACAGCAACGATCTAAAAACATGCTGAGCTATAGTGACTTTTTGGAGAAGCTGGAAGAAGAGCAGGTTACTAAAGTAGAAATTGATAAAACTACTAATAAAGCTAGGGTAGTTTTAAAAGGGCAATCCTCGGAAGATTCTGCTAACGAAGTAATACTGTTTGAGCGAAATCAGGATCTTATTCCCAAGATTAGAGCTAAAAACGTAGATTTCAGCATCAAAAGATCCATAGATCATTCAACAACTGTGGGAATTTTACTTAATCTACTGATTATCTTAGTTTTGTTATCAGGGTTGATCATGATTTTGCGTCGCTCTGCTAACGCTTCTGGTCAAGCTTTAAATTTTGGTCGCTCCAAAGCCAAATTTCAGATGGAAGCAACCACAGGGATTAAATTCGATGACGTAGCGGGTATTGAAGAAGCCAAAGAGGAGTTGCAAGAGGTCGTTACCTTTCTCAAGGAGCCTGAAAAATTCACAGCCATTGGAGCGAAGATTCCCCGTGGAGTATTGCTAGTAGGGCCTCCTGGGACAGGCAAAACTTTATTGGCTAAAGCAATTTCTGGGGAAGCGGGAGTCCCATTTTTTAGTATCTCTGGCTCCGAATTTGTTGAAATGTTTGTCGGGGTAGGAGCATCTCGTGTCCGCGATCTATTTAAAAAGGCAAAAGAAAATGCACCCTGTCTAGTGTTTATCGATGAGATTGATGCCGTAGGTCGCCAAAGGGGTACAGGTATTGGCGGGGGGAATGATGAGCGGGAGCAAACTCTGAACCAACTGCTCACGGAAATGGATGGTTTTGAGGGCAATACTGGCATTATTATCATTGCGGCTACTAATCGCCCCGATGTTTTAGATAAAGCTCTCTTACGTCCTGGTCGTTTTGATCGCCAGGTAATTGTTGACTATCCCGACTTACAGGGAAGACTTGGTATTCTCGAAGTTCATGCTCGGGGCAAAAAAATATCTGAGGAAGTATCCTTAGATGCGATCGCCCGTCGGACTCCTGGTTTTAGTGGTGCAGACTTAGCTAACCTCCTTAATGAAGCGGCAATTCTGACTGCTAGAAGACATAAAGATGCCGTCACTATGTTAGAAGTCAACGATGCTGTAGACCGTATCGTGGCTGGGATGGAAGGTGTTCCTTTGGTAGATAGCAAAGCCAAAAGACTAACTGCTTATCATGAAATTGGTCACGCAATTGTGGCTACGATGACTCCTGGTCATGACCCTGTAGAAAAAGTTACGATTATTCCTCGTGGTGGTGCAGGGGGATTAACCTGGTTTACTCCCGATGAGGAAATGGGTTTGGAAAGCAAAACCAAAATTCTGGCTCAAATCACCTCAGCATTAGGGGGGAGAGCCGCAGAAGAAGTTGTATTTGGTCAAGATGAGGTAACTCAGGGAGCAAGCCAAGACATTCAAGTAGTGACTTCTATGGCGCGTAAAATGGTGACTAAATTTGGTATGACAGATTTAGGGGTATTGGCTCTAGAAGGTCAAGAGCAGCCAGTGTTTTTAGGTGGCGATTCTGGTTCTAAAAATGACTATTCGGAAGAAGTAGCGGCTCAAATTGATATTCGTATCCGCAATATTGCTTTTGATTGTCTGAATAGAGCGAGAAGCATTATCAGCGAAAATCGCCTAGCTGTCGATCGCATTGTCGATCTATTAGTGGAGCGAGAAACAATTGAAGGTAAGGAATTTCGTGAGCTATTAGCTAAGTTTTCTCCCGTCTATCAATCTAGTCAGAAAACGGATAAAGTTCGTAGTCTATTGCAAAAAAGCTAAATA
>CALLPS010000320.1 GCA_938015355.1 uncultured Pleurocapsa sp. | reverse complement strand
TATGTCAAAATTAAAAAACTCATTACTCAAACTCCTAATTTGTGACTGTATTTCAACAAGAGCGTCTATTATTTAACCCTGCGACTCCTGAAGTAAATGCCATTCCTGCAATTTTTGCCTTTCCTAATACATATACTGTTGGTATTACCAGTTTAGGCTTTCAAATTGTTTGGGCAACTTTAGCCATGCGTTCTGATGTTGATGTCCGTCGCTTGTTTACCGATCTCAGTGAAACGTTACCGAGAAATCCTGAATTGCTGGGATTTTCCGTATCCTGGGAACTTGATTATATAAATCTGTTTAATCTCTTAGAGTCCCTCGATATTCCTCTCCATAGTATTGAGAGACAAGAAAATCAGCCTCTAGTGTTCGGTGGGGGAACAGTATTGACCGCTAACCCTGAACCCTTAGCAGATTTTTTTGATGTGATTCTCCTCGGAGATGGAGAAGATCTACTAGATCGCTTTATTGATGCTTACCAGCAGGTACGCCATGCAGACCGCACCACAAAACTGCGTCATTTAGCGCAAGTTCCAGGAATTTATATTCCCAGTCTATATCAAGTAACTTACCATAGTCCTGAGGGGGAAATTAAAGATATTTCTCCTATCGATGCCAACATTCCCGCCACAATCCAGAAACAAACCTATCGAGGCAATACTCTCTCGGCATCGACGGTAGTAACAGAAAAAGCCGCCTGGGAAAATATATACATGGTCGAGGTTGTTCGCAGTTGTCCCGAAATGTGTCGCTTTTGTCTTGCTAGCTATCTTACTTTGCCCTTTCGTACTGCCTCTTTAACTGATTCTTTACTACCTGCAATTGAAAAAGGTTTAAAAGTTACCAACCGTCTTGGTTTATTAGGAGCATCAGTAACCCAGCATCCTGAATTTGAAGCAATTCTTGATTACTTGTCCCAATCTCAATATCAAGATGTTCGTCTCAGTATTGCCTCAGTGCGAACTAACACTCTCACCCAGAAGCTTGCTTCCACTTTAGCTAACCGCGACACTCGCTCCATTACAATTGCCGTGGAAAGTGGCTCAGAAAGATTAAGACAAATAGTTAATAAAAAACTGACTAATGAAGAAATTATTCAAGCTGCAATCAATGCCAAGGAAGGGGGCTTAAAAGCTCTCAAACTCTATGGCATGGTGGGAATCCCCAAAGAGTCAATGTCAGATGTAGAAGATACCGTAGCCATGATGTCAGCCATCAAAAAAGCGACTCCTGGATTACGCTTAACTTTAGGTTGCAGCACTTTTGTACCCAAATCTCATACTCCGTTTCAATGGTTCGGAATTAATCCCGATGCCAAAAAACGTTTAAAATTCCTAGAAAAGAATCTGAGAAAGCAGGGCATAGATTTTCGCCCAGAAAGCTATAATTGGTCGGTAATTCAGGCTTTAATTTCTCGTGGCGATCGCCGATTAGGAAAATTGCTCCAGTTAACCAGGGAATTTGGCGACTCCGTTGGCAGCTATAAAAGAGCCTTCAAGGAGCTACGGGGGCAAATACCTAGTCTCGATTACTACGTCCATGAATATTGGCAAGCAGAGGAACGGATTCTTCCCTGGCAGCATATTCAAGGTCCCCTACCTCAAAAGACTCTAGTTAAACATCTTGAAGAAGCAATGACAGTACCAGATAAATTATCACCAGTTAATAATTTTAGTAATTAAGATTAGATATTTTACAAATATAAATTAAATAAATATGCAAACTACTGCCCAATATAGTTGCGCTTTTTGTGGAGAAACCAATAGTACTTTTGTAGATATGAGTGCGGGGATGCAACAATCCTACACCGAGGATTGCCAGGTATGTTGTCGCCCCAATGTTTTATATATCTATGTAGATGACGAAACTTTAGATGTTCAGATCCAAAGCGATTATGAAGAATAAATAATGGTGTTAGTGACTCAAGCTACAAAACTGACAGTAATTAAAGCTGATTAAAAAAGTAGAAGAGAACTGGATAAATACCGATAGAAATGTAAAGTTAGGGCAAAGGTTTTGAGCAATTATCTAAGTTTTCTTAGATTTACATAGTCCCCAACTACCTCTAACTTAATTGATTACAACTGCTCCCCACTTTTTCAGTTAACCCGAATTAAGCTTCAATAACCACCTTGATATTCCCCCGTTTTTTGGCGACTCGACAGGCAGTAGTATTTCCTGAACGCTCAAATTCCAAGTCCAGTAAGGTTGAACCTACCTTGAGATTTTTCACAGAAAGACAATTGAGGAATTCAGGTAAAATTGGCTCGATTATCCGCACACGGTTACAACCCGCCTCAGGGACGAGATTAATTATAGTTTGTAATACTTGAAATAAAGAACCTGTTGCCCAAGCTTGGGGAGAACAAGCTACAGGATAGTGTACAGGGGGATTATCTTCGATACGTTCATAACCGCAAAAGAGTTCTGGTGGTCTTACATAGGGTTGCTGAAAAGTCATGTCAATAATTCCTGAAGCAATTTCCAGAGTTTGGTCAATTAAATCAGTCGATCTCTCAGGAATTTCTCTAGCAAGAGCACGTAATCCGAAGGCGATCATACTATTATCATGAGGCCAAACCGAACCAATGTGATAGCCCATGGGATTATAGGCAGGAGATAAACTACTCAGAGTACGAATCCCCCATCCACTAAACATATCTGGTGCCCTGAGTCTTTCTGCTATATAAATCGCTTTCTCTAGGTCGAGAATTCCCGAATTTAAACAATGACCAGGGTTACTAGTGATACTATCTACTGGATTCCCTTCTCCATCTAAAGCTAAAGCACAGTAGTCTTGATTAGGCATCCAAAAATCTCGGTTGAAACGATTTTTTAGCTCTTTTGCCTCTCTGTACCATCTGTCTGAGAGATCGCTTCTTTTCATCAGCTTGGCGATCGCACTCAAATGCATTTTCGCTTCGTAAACATAACTTTGAGCCTCGCACAAGGTAATTGCTCCTTGAGCCAGGTGTCCTTGACCATCAACGATGCAATCTGCCGAATCTTTCCAACCTTGATTGAGTAAACTATCAAGAGAATTAGAATTGTAACTTATATAACCAGTTTCCCTAGAGTTGCGGTCAATCCAACCCATAGCGGAGAGGGCAGCCTCCCACAAATTTTCTAGAGTTTCGCGATCGCCAGTCCAAGCATAGTATTCGGCATATAAAATAAGCCATAAAGGAGTAGCATCAACCGTTCCATAGTAAGGTGTATGGGGAATTTCCCCACAGCGTGCCATTTCTCCAAAGCGCAATTCATGAAGAATTTTACCTGGTTCTTCTTCTTTTGAAGGTTCTTCTTTTGTTCCTTGATATCGGGCAAGAATTATTAGAGTATCTTTAGCAATCTGCGGATCGAGGATTAGTGTCTGCCATGCAGCAATAATTGCATCTCTGCCAAATAAAGTAGAAAACCAAGGAATTCCCGCCACTAGAACTTTTCGTTCCTGAAAACTTTGACGCAGCATATAAACATCTTGCTCCGCCCTTTCGATTAAACGATTAAAAGTATTGCTATCAGAGCGGATCGTAGTTACTTGTTGCTGCCATTCTGACAACTCCATCGACTCAGCTGATTTTGCCTGCTTGAGAGTCATGGGAGTACCTACTCTGGAAATAGGACGACCATTAGAACGTAGCTGTACACGATAGCACAAGGAAACATTCTCATGTGAATCCAATTTTATGCGCCAGACAGCAGTGTTGCCTTTAAAATAATCAGGCTGACAGGAAGAAAATCGAATGCGCGACTCCATAACGACACCATCTAGACCCTGATAGGCTAATACCAAATCTTTTGTGCTCTTGGTCGCTTTTGCCTCTTGCAAGGCTTGTTGCCCGTCAAACGAAGGTAGTATATCTCCAGGTTCGGATTGATCTGGTTGATTTTTATTTAGGAGTAAATCTTGTAACTCTGTTTCAACTTTATTATTTTTTTCCTTCGCTGTGGGACGTAATAATTTGCCCCGTTCTTTACGTTGCCAGCCACGAATTTCAAATAGATCGACAAAATCAGCATCAAAACTAATACTAAGCTCAAAGTCTACTGGACTAGTACCATAGTTGTTGACTGTTAATTTTTCAAATAGCCCGCCATTAATTACAATTTCTCTTTCAATGCCAATAGTTTCCGCGCCAATACGTTTTTCTGGGAAATAAGGATTGGCACAAAGAATCGAAAGACCGAAGCCTCGGCGAGCATTACTGCTCAGTAAAATCGGTAACTGATTTTCAATCTGTAATTCCAAACGGCTCAAAAATCGAGTATCTTGACAAAATAAGCCGATACTACTGCTTTCTCCTGGCAAACAACCAGAAATATTGCCTAAAGTATCTGTAAGTAAGAAAATATCATCATCTTTAGCCGTTAGAGTGGGAATTCTAGACTCTTTTCTAACACATGGCCATTCAGGGATGGGGACAGTTTCTGCTGGGACATAATTTTTCCCATCAAGTTCCAAAGGCTCAGTCATAAATACCTTGAGTTTACAAATTAATTAATACTATAGACAATTCAGCTTAATTAGTGAATGTTGTTTTTAACTAATTGCAGGATTTTAATTAACCATCAGGTTCAGAACTTGATTACTAAGTGATGAAAAAGTTACTCAGCTAATATTTTTCGATATACTGCCTCATAGTTGTCGACCATCCGCTCCACCCCAAAATTGGCAATAGCATAATCACGACAAGTATTGCGATTTATTTCTTTAATACGACTAACAGCAGCCGTACATTCATCTACATCCTGACATAAAAATCCTGTTTTCCCGTCTGCGATAATTTCTGGGGTAGAGCCAATAGTAGTAGCAATTACGGGGGTACCCACCACCATAGATTCTGCCATTACTAAACCAAAAGGTTCTTTCCAACTAATGGGAAATAGGGTTGCTAACGCACCGCCTAAGAGCTCACATTTTTCCTCATGACCAATTTCGGTAACAAATTGAATTTGCTCACCATCAATTAGAGGTTTAATTGTCTCTTCAAAAAATTCAACTTCTTCAGGGAGATATACTTTCCCTGCCATCTTTAATGGTAAGCCCGTGCGTTTAGCAATTTCAATAGCTAAATCTGGACCTTTCTCGGGGACTATACGACCTAAAAAGGCTAAGTAAGGAGGATCTTTCGGCTCAGAGTAAAAAGGAAATTTGCTGGTATTAATACCATTGTAAACAGTAGCTACATAGTTTAATTGTGGATCAGTGTATCTTTGGGAATCTGAGATACTGATAAAATTCTGATGGCGAGCATCCTGCCACAAGGGTTCAGTATCAGGAAAAATAGTAAAATGAGTTGTATGTACTGTCGGCGTTTTAACTAAATCTACATGAGTAAATGCTAGATGATCTACATGAGCGTGAATCAGATCAAACTCATCTGCTCTGGTAAAGACTCGACGTAGTTGCTGAGTTTGATAAGTTGAAATTTCTGCATCGTTCTTTCCTGCTCCTCGCAAGGCTTGGGGACAGCATGATTCTAACTTGGCAAGAGTTTGGGAATCTCCAGAAGCAAACAGGGTAACCTCATGACCTCGCCGTACTAGTTCATCTGTCAGCAAACTGACTATAAGTTCTGTACCACCGTAACCAGTGGGGGGTACACTTTCCCATAAGGGAGAAACCTGTGCAATTTTCATCTCCAAACCTCCGAAGGATTTATGATATTAAGATTACAACAAATCACCACTGATTTAGTTAGCAAAGCTCTTCTGGAACAAATTGGGAGTTCCATAGCTGTAGGCTTTAGGCTCAACAAAAGAAAAAAGCAATATACAAGTATTTAATTTAAAGATTGTGGTTTAAAGCTTATAGCTTACGGCTTTGTGACAACTGATAGGATAGACTTAATGGGTCTTTGGATCTGGTTTCCCTCTTGATCTACTCTACCGTAAATTCCTTGACCATTATAGTAAAGAGAGGCAGAACTTCCGCCATCAAGGTTCATTGCTTTTACTGCACCCAGATTGGATAAAACATCTGCAAGTTCTATCAGGGATATCCCTGAATTTAGTGGCTTATCTGGCTTCTGTGCCACCATAATTAACATCACATCTTGATTATCCATAATAGCGATCGCACTTCTGGCGTTTAAACTTTCACGAGCGATCGCATCACGAATTTTTTTGCCATCTCGGTATGCAGTAAAGGCTTCGGCACGGGAACTATCTTGGGGGAGTAAACCTGGCCCTCCCCCTAATGACTCGATTAAGGTACAATTGGTAGGTATGGGTGCGGAGTGTAGCTGAATATCATATTGTGTTTGGGCATTGCAATTGTAGCGACGGAATTCAGCACGATTAAATATTTTTCTTAAATACTGTTTTAAATCAGGATTATCTACCAGTCTTTCATTGAAGCGAGGATCGGCAATAATTTGGGATTGTTGAACGATAAAAGAAGTGGTTTTCTGATTTACAGGATCAAAGTAACCACCATTAATGGCAGCGACAGTATCTTCCTGGGCAAATTTAGTAATGTCTTGTAATTCTCCTGATATCTCTGGACGAATTAAATAATTACTGCGGTGAGGAATAGTAACCAGATGAACCGTATATTGCGATCGTTCTATAGTCTGGTATTGAATGTGCTCAGTAGATGCTGATTGAGCGGAGGAAGAATGTACGATAATTGATAAAGCTATGCCTAAACAAACTAATGTCAAAATAACCTGTTTGGGCTGTTTCATTATTAGACCTGTTGTTATTAGTTATTAGTTAATAGTTCTTGGATAATAGATTAAGCCTGCGCCAGCTCTATTTCTGCGGGTAAAGATCGCTTTCGCCGCAATTAGCTCTTTGAGATGAATCTGAATCATCGAGATGGGACGATTGAGAATTTGCTTAATACCTTTAATTGTTATACCAGTTTTTCTTGCTTGAATTATCTGTAAAATTTTCTCCTGAGTACTCATACCAGGAGTAGGACTAATAATATTAATTTTGATCACAGAATAATATTCCTTTCATCATTTGCCGCAGCAATGTCTCAAGGTTGTTTTATTCGTCTAAACCTAAGCTGGCAACAATAAAACAACAGAGATTGGCTATAGCTATCCCTGTAGTTATATCCTTAATATTTATTAATAACGACCGAAAATATACTTAAATTTAAGTCCGAGAAATAATTACTAAGTAGGTAGAAATAATTAAACCTAAAACAAACATAAGTATTGATGTTGATGTTTTATTGCTTAGGAGTTATCTAATAATCTAGCAAAACTCTAACCCATTCAGGAGGACGAGAAATAGGATTATCTAAACGATCTAGCAGCATCAAGGCTACCAAGTGGACTGCAAAAAGATAAACCAAATTATTAATAATAATCAAGCCGAAAGCTAGAGATTGAATCAAGACAAAATTTGGCTGTGCCAAAATACCTAACTTAAAAAATAGCCAGTCTGCTACTTGGGTAATCTGAGTAATTACATATACCCACAAATTTTCGCCGACTAAAATCGAGGTTAGCCAGAAACGGAAAAAGATGCCTAATGAGCCAATAGCAGCACCTAAACCAATGGAAAACATCCACTTTACCTTACGTTGCCAACAAGCGCCTAAAAGCACTCCCATTAATCCATAGGGCATCAAAAAGATAATGCTGCGAGTAGGCCCCATTAATACTAAAAGTAGTAATCCCGAAACAATCGCGGTCATCCACGAAGCACGGTGACCCCGTCTTAAATAAATTAACGCGATCGGAATGGGAAAGAAAATTTTTAAAACTGGGCCGAGGGGGAAGTAATAATTAATCAGCCAGACTAAACTAGCAGCACTAGCCAAAAAAGCAGTTTCCACCATCACCACAGTGTTAGTAGAAACCTTAGTTTGCTTCTTAGATTCTTTGGGGGAAGAGGTGGGGTAAGTTGCAATTGCTCCAGAATCTCCCTGATCAACCCAATTCATTTCATCCAGATCCTCCTCATTAGCAGCGTCAGATAATGAATGTTGATGGTCTTCTCTAGACATAAAGTTCCTTAGTTGGTAGAAGCAATAGGTTAAATCAGGAGGTCTGAGTATGCTAACAAATTGTATCTTCTAAAGCAGGTAAGTCAGGAATACGCATTGAATCTGCATTTCTTTGAATCAAACCCTTCTTTTCTAGTTTAGTCAAAACTCTGGTAACAGTTTCTCTTGCTAATCCACTGAGGCTGCTAATTTCTCTGTGAGGTAAGTTAGGAATCTCTGTCCCTTTTTCCCCCTCTGTCCCCTGTCCTTCTACTAAAAACAAGATTGCATCAGCAACTCTCGAGATACTACTGGCTTCTCTTAATTGAAGTCGTCGGTTTACTTGGCGTAATCTTTTTGCCATCAGTTGAACCAAACGAACTCCCGCAGTAGGCTCTGTGTTAATTAAATTAACGAAATCTTCCGCAGGTATTCTACCAATTAAAGTCTTCGTTAAAGTAATCGCATCTGTTGAGCGAGGCATTTTGTCCATCGCTGCCATTTCCCCAAAAATTTCTCCCCTACCTAAAATGTTCAGAGTGACTTCTTTGCCATCTAGGTTATAGGTACGAATTTTCACCCATCCTTCCAAAATGAAATATACTGAGCCACCCCAATCATTTTCCAGTAGTAGGACTTGATTTGAAGGATGAGAAATGGTGACGAAATGAGCAGCTATTTTATGAATACTGTCTTCTGGCAAATCAGACATAAATGGAACTAATTGGATTAGTTCTTCTTGATTAATATTTGACTCTAGATAACGAGATTGGTCTTCCATGGAGAAGTTGATCTAAAAATTCGCTATAAATATCTCCTTTGTATCATTAAAAAAAAGAAAATCAATTAAATCTTTAAAAAAATCTTAAAAAAATCTTTAAAATCAAACTAATTTAATCCCAGAAAAACGACTAAAATAAAAGCTTAGTTAGCTCTTATTGATCAGGCTATTTTAGTTGTAGACTAATTCAATAGCTCACCTATATTTTTCATAAAGTATGTAAATATACAGAAAAATATGATCTTGCTACTAATAAACACCTAAATATAATTATGGTTTTTGGTAGTAAGTTTAAACTTGAAAGTCAAATAATTTTGGATTTTAATAATCTATTAAAAGCAATCAAAGGTTTTGAGGAAAAGTTGTCAGAGAATTAAGAGTGAATATTCGAGAAATAACTAATTAACATTGAAACTAACCGTTGCTTTATCTGTTTTAGATGTTTTTCTATATTGTTATTGGCTACTTATATTAGTTATTCTCTTCAGAAAAGTCAAAGTTTGACCATCAGTAACATTACATAAACTTTAAAATCAGCAATTATTTCTTAAAGATTTGGTAAAGAGTGATCTAGGTTCTGGCACACATCGTCTGATAGCACATA
Organism: uncultured Pleurocapsa sp.; assembly: GCA_938015355.1. Lineage (GTDB taxonomy): Bacteria > Cyanobacteriota > Cyanobacteriia > Cyanobacteriales > Xenococcaceae > Waterburya. The sequence continues at coordinate 2,077 of CALLPS010000320.1, read as the reverse complement.
GTATTGCATAAAGAGCAGAAACAGACTGTATTAATTATTAAATTTAGGTATTAAATTTTTCTTTATGACTTCCCCCATTCATCTTCATCAAAGAAATATCGGACTTCTATCTTTAGGTCTTAAACGTCAAGTTCACCCTTCTGTAGTTAGCAAAACCAAACGCATATTAGATATATTCGGTGCTATTGTCGGTTTAGCCCTTACAGGAATTATTGCTGTCCCTGTGGCGATCGCCATGCAGTTTGATGATCCTGGTAGTATTTTTTACAGTCAGGTTCGGTGTGGTTTTAATGAGCGACCTTTCAAAATTTGGAAATTTCGCTCCATGGTTGCCAATGCGGAGCAGAAGAAACATTTAGTTGAAAATAAAGCCAAAGGACATATTTTTAAAAATGAGAATGATCCTCGAATTACTAGAGTAGGTCGTTTTTTGCGTCGTACAAGCTTAGATGAATTTCCCCAATTTTGGAATGTCCTGAAAGGTGATATGAGTTTGGTTGGCACTCGCCCCCCAACTATTGCAGAAGTTGCGATGTATGAAGCTCACCATTTTGAACGTCTGAAAGTTAAACCTGGCATTACAGGAGAATGGCAAGTAAAGGGTCGCTCAGAAGTACTTGATTTTGAAGATATTGTCCGCATGGATCTTAACTATCAAAAGCAATGGTCTTTCATGTATGACATTCAATTGATTTTTCGTACCATCGCTGTAGTGTTAGCTCGCAAAGGAGCTTGTTGAATTAGAAATTTGGCATACATACATTGAATACATACATTATTATCTAGATTCCAGAGTTTACTAATCAATATTTAAGATACTCTATGAATCTTCCCACTTGGATTACTCTATCTCGTCTTCTTGGACTTCCTTTTATTCTTTATTTACTAAACCACCCCACACCAGACAATCGTTGGCTCTGTGTGGGGATTTTTGTGCTTGCAGCCAGTACCGACTGGTTAGATGGCTATCTGGCTCGCAAACTAGATCTAGTGACGGAATTGGGCAAATTCCTTGATCCCTTAGTGGATAAGCTACTAGTATTAGGTGCTCTCTTAGCCTTAATTGAATTACAGCTTGTACCTGCTTGGGGGGTATTTTTAATTTTGGCGAGAGAATTGGCGATCGCAGGATGGCGAGTTACCCCCAAATTAACTGGTAATAGCAGCATTTCAGGGGCAAATATTTGGGGAAAACTTAAAACTGTAGTCCAAATTGTGGCGATCGCTTTTTTAATTGCTCCCTTCTCTAATAGTTGGGATACTTTGACCATGATCTTATTTTGGCTAGCAGTAGTACTGAGCCTCATCTCTGGGGTAATTTATATTTTGCCTAATATTTCTTCATCTAAAGAGAAATCAATCTCTGAGTGATCTCTACCTGATGCCAGATAGTCATTTTGCCAGGAATCTCTTAAACCAGAGACTAAATCATATTCAGGCTGCCAATTTAAATCGGTTTTTCCTTGGTGGATATCGGCAAAAAAGTGTTGTTGTCGCATGGGGAAAGCCTTTTTTTTGCCAAAGTCGAACTTACTTGGCTCGTAATGTACTAGTTTAATTTCCTCTGGTGACTTCCCCGCAGCTTCCCCACAAGCATAAGCTAATCCGTCAAAAGTCACATAGCGATCTCCTGAAATATTGTAGATTTTACCAATAGCCGTTTCATTTCCTAATACCTTAGCCATAGCTACGGCTAAATCTTGGATGTGACCAAATTGGGTCAGGTATTGACCATTACCAGGAATGGGAATCGGGCGATCGCGCGCTATCCGATCAAAAAACCAGGCTTCTAGGTCATTATAGTTTTGGGGTCCATAAATATATACGGGACGAATTGAAGTCCAAGGAATATCCGACTCGGCTAAGTAGGCTTCGGTATGATGTTTCCCCTTATGACGACTCTTGGGATCTACAGGATCTCCTTCAATATGGGGCATTTGGGGTGTTTTTAAATATACTCCCGCCGAACTTACATAGACAAAATGTTTAACCTTATCCTGGAAGATTTCGACTAAAGGTTGGGTATCGCTTAATTCCCGACCATTATTATCAAAAATGGCATCAAAACTTTCTCCTG